>NZ_JBOEFX010000046.1:0-63235 GCF_050633125.1 Lewinella sp. | reverse complement strand
TAACTGCCAAATGTTATGGTGGGGATATTTCTAGGAAACGTAAATTACTCGAAAAGCAGAAAAAAGGTAAGAAGAAAATGCGTCAATTTGGGAAAATAGAAGTTCCACAAAGGGCTTTTCTTGATGTCTTAAAACTTGATTAAATAAGCGGCTTTTGTAGAAAACAGAAAGGGGAAAATGCACAGGCATTTTCCCCTTTTCCATTTTTGGTATGTTGTGAGGCTGAAGTATAAGCTCTTCTACTCCGGCCACTCTCAAATTTTGGTTAATACATACTTCGGCTACGCGTTTGCGTGGCATAAGAAGCTAGCACCAACCCTCCGCCTAGAAAAAAGGCTGCAGAAATAATGTAAAGAACGATCATAATTGTACGTTTTCTCAAGTAAAAAAATAATTAAAACGCACATGTTCAAAACGGGACATAAAACACATGGAGCAGCAAAAGCTGCTCAGAAAAACAATCTTAAATAACTAGGGATGAGTGTTAGATAATTAATGCAGAACAAAAAAAATCTAACTAGTTGCTAACTAAAGTAATAGGGTAAGTAGTACAAAAGCTAAGTTAATCAAAAATTGGAGAATAGAGAGCTGCACGACAAAAAAAATAAATATTTTAAATGTTCTTCACGAAAATTTTACAAATGCCCATTCACAGTAAGCATGTTTACGTTTGGGTGATCTGACCCTCCAAGGTTCTCTTCCGTAATATTGATACTTTCTGCATGAGCTATATAGGTAATACTAATGAGTTCTTGACTTTGCGGCGGGATTAGACCAATGCTGATCATCTCTCCGTCTACATCAGCCCATACTTGGTACTGTTTCCCCTTGGGTAGCGTAGGAAGTTTAGTAGGGTCTATCCAACCCTCTTTTAGGGTAGGATTCCAATGTGCTAATGCAAAAAAGTCAGGAGCTATAGTTGTTCCTGACAGGAGAATTGCTGCTGTATGAGGATGGTTAATCTTCTCTAGTATTAATTGCTGAGCGTGCACTTTGCTTTGAGAGGCTTGGCAATAGGTTTTCAAAGCAGCATATTCAGCCTCCACTTGCATGATGGCTTTTCCTTGTTGTTGATTCGTGCGGAAAAAGAAAAAAGAAAGACCTAACAATCCCACTATTGCTAAGCGTGACCAATTAAAGTTACCTGTAATACCTCTTGCTGACTTAGACGAACCACTAGGAGACGGGGGCTGCTGAGGTTTTGGAGGAGAAATGGATTGCTGCATGGCATATTGCTGCATGGCTTGATGTAGGACGTTGACTTCTGAATTTAACTCAGGAAATACCTCTAGGTATTGCTGTACAATCTGATCTTCCTCCGAAGAAGTCAATCCAAGTACATATTGTTCTAATAGCCCTGAGTTCAAAAACTGTTCCTTATCCATACATTACTTATTCGCAATAAGCTAAATCCAGGTAGGAGAAGAAAACCAATAAAACGGTTTCCCCTGACAACCACTCAATTCGAAACAGAGCCGATAAGGTATTGTTCTAATAATCAATAAATTTATTTTACAAGGAAATCTTAGAATTGGATAAGCTACTCTTTTTCTACAGAGGATAAGGCCTTGGGGGGAGGAGCTTTTTTAGGGATAGTAGACTTAGGTGGAGAAAGGTCTCTTTTTATGGTATTCCAGTTGATAAGGATTACCCCTGTAGCAAGGATGCCCAGTAAGAGGAATTCGTTGGTAGTCATAGCGATAGTTGGCTTTGGGATATTCGAAAATAGGGTGCCTTAAATGTGTTGTTTCATGGGGTTCGCTTATGTTTTGCAAAGTTAAGGGATTTATTGGTAAAAGGAAAATCAAGGATATTTAGCACTGGAAAATGATGATTAAAAAAGATAAATAAGTAGATGCTTATTTCTACCAATAAAGAATTGCTCGGTGAGAGAATAAGGTGTTCAAAATGTCGATTTTGCATTTTTAAAGAAATTATATTTTGAATATGATAAAAATCACTGTTAATTCAGAATTAAATTTTTAAAAACATTGATTTTTAATGATTTCTCCCATATCTTTGCCACAGCAAATAAAGAGGATCGATTTCCTTGTCTTTTACTTATAAACATTCCATAAAAGGGATTTCCATGAAAGTTCGCGTATCTATCATCGTATTCTTACTGGCAGCAACCACAATTCACCTTAGCGCTCAACAAGTGAAAATTAAGCCTGGGCAGGTGCAAGTAGGTTTTGGCATTGGGTTGGTGCCTACTTATGTTGCTGATGCAACTAGCACTATTGTGCCTCCGATTAGCACACAAGTAGATGTTTTTCTTAGCCCTAATTTCTCTTTGGGAGCATACGTTGCTTATTCTAAAGTAAATGGTGAAAGTGTTTATCCCAATGCTGGCCTGGTTGAGACATTCGTAAACGAAACCTGGATGGCTGGTATCCGCACGACAATGCATAGCAACGATCTCAATGACTGGCGGGTATACGGCGGCTTTACTATAGGTGCTAGTCTGCCCTCTATTGATAAAACAGTACAGTTATTGCCTGGAGAAATCCAGCGTGATGATGAATTACCTTCATTCTCTCGTCCTGGTGAAAATGGTTTCCTCTTTAGTGGTTTTGTGGGAACTCGTCGCTACATCACTGAAAACTGGAGCGCTTACGGAGAAGTAGGTTTTGGTATTTCTTTGGTAAATGTTGGATTGTCCTATAAGTTCTAAGAGAGAGCAGGATGATTTTCCTCTTATATTTGGGGCATAAAAAATACTGTTACCATGGATTTATCCCTTATACCGCATTTGAAGCACCTTTCTTCAGGGAACTTTTTTCTGATTGCCGGACCTTGTGCTATCGAAGGTGAAGAAATGGCAATGTCAATTGCTGAAAAAGTTTCGGGTTTATGCAACCGCCTTGAGATTCCTTACATATTTAAAGGGTCTTATCGCAAAGCAAACCGCTCGAGGATAGATTCTTTTACCGGTATAGGTGATGAAAAGGCACTGAAGATTTTACGCAAAGTTCGCGAAGAGTTTGGGGTACCTGTTACAACTGATATCCATACAGAGCAGGAAGCAGCTTTAGCCGCAGAATACGTAGATATTTTGCAAATACCAGCCTTTCTTTGTCGGCAAACGAGCTTATTAGTTGCTGCTGCTGAAACAGGTAAGGTTGTTAACGTGAAGAAAGGTCAGTTTTTGAGCCCGGATGCAATGCGCTTTGCGCAAGAAAAAGTCCTTGAAAGTGGTAATGAAAAAATTATCCTTACGGAGAGAGGTACTACTTTTGGTTATCAGGATTTGGTTATTGACTTCAGAGGAATCCCAACTATGCAGTCGTTTGGAGCTAAAGTAGTTTTAGATTGTACTCATTCTTTGCAGCAACCTAATCAGGCCAGTGGTGTAACGGGTGGGCAGCCAGCTTTGATTGGAGCAGTAGCTCGTGCAGGGATTGCAGTAGGTGTGGACGGGTTGTTCATTGAAACACACCCAGAACCTGCTAAAGCCAAAAGTGATGGTGCAAATATGTTGCCATTAGAACAGTTAGAAGATTTACTAAAAAAACTAGTAATGATTCGGTCTGCCATTAAATAAGTTGATTTTTTTCGATTTGTGACTTGTTTGTTTGGTTTTTTCTTGTTTTTGTGGTATAAAACCACTATATTATACATCAGTTGATCAGGTGAGAATGCCTGGTTGTTTTTTGATCAAACTACACTTAAATATTATGAAAAGATCCCGTACCACTCTTGTCGCGTTATTATTGGTGACTGCGGCGGGCCTTTTCGCCCAAACCGTAGAGAAAACGTTTGTGCGTTCTTTCAATCTTCAAGGAGCTCAGGAAGCTGTACTACAGATTGAAGGACCGGTAGATGTGCAAACTTGGAGCCAGTCGATTACTAGAATCCAAATGACGGTTGGTATAGAACGAGGTTCAGAGTCAATGTTGCGTTCATTGGCGCAAGCTGGTCGCTACAATCTAAAAGGCCAGTTAGATAATGACCAGTACTTTATTTCTGTGCCTGGGCTTGAAAGAGAAGTGCTCGTAAACGGCCAAGCGCTTGCCGAAAATATTAGTTATGTAATCTTTGTCCCTGAAGATGTACGTATAAACATAGAAAACAGTACGTCTGCTGCTGGGTTTTAATAACAATTTAGCTTAATAAGACGTTCTTTGCTGTGGGTTATCTTTCAATGATGGAGGATAACCCACAGTGTTTTATGTCAAGTTACCTTTATGAGAAATATTCGCGGTACACTCCTTTTGTTGGGATTTTCTTTTTTATTGCAAAGTGTAGTAACAGCGCAAATCCATGATCGTTTACACTGGGTCTTTCCAGTAGATTCTGTAGATCAGGTTGACTTTGATTTGGTTGATCCTTTTGTCGTAGATAATTGGGATGGTAATCAAATCATGGTTACTTCAGAGATTACGGTCTATAATGCCACCAAAGGGATCATGAAATTCTTCATCGAAGAAAACAAACGTTGGGAGATCATTGATACATTGCAAAATGGTATCCTTACGATTGATTCTTATCAGTCGAGAAGAGCCCCTATTCAGTCAGGAGGGGAAGAGTGCTACGAGATTGTGAAGGTGAAAGTATTCTTACCTTCTGATTATATGCGAAAAGCAGATAGTGAAAGTTGGATACGTAAAAAAGAGGAAGAAGAAAGCCAAGAATAGTTATTTTTGCATTTATTTTTTCGGATAAATACCGAACATGCCTAAGATAGTAGAAGTAAAATTGCCACCTTCTGAGCTAGAACAAGAAGGGGTGCTCCGTAAGCGTCTGCTCAAACAGTTGCGTTGCGAAGAAAAAGACTTGAAAAGTTTTCGCGTAATTCGTCGAAGTGTGGATGCCCGTGGGCGGCAGCCATTGTTCCTATTGCGCATTGAAGCTTATATCAACGAGACCTACCAAGCAGAGCCTGCTTTGCTTGATCAACTTAAGGTCGTTGAAGAATCTCCAGAAGTAATTATTGTGGGTGCCGGTCCTGCCGGAATGTTTGCTGCACTAGAGCTCATAGAATGTGGCTTGAAGCCTATCATTTTAGAACGAGGCAAAGATGTAAGAGCCCGTCGTAAGGATTTGCGTGCCATTCAGCAGTTCGGTGAAGTCAACCCTCATTCTAATTATTGTTTTGGAGAAGGAGGTGCAGGTACTTACTCCGATGGTAAGCTGTATACCCGTTCCCACAAAAGAGGAAATATAGAAAAGGCATTGCGCCTTTTTGTGGAACATGGGGCTACCAGCGATATTCTCGTTGATGCGCACCCCCATATTGGTTCCAATAAACTTCCAAATATTGTGGCAAATATTCGAGAGACTATTATTCAGTATGGTGGTGAAGTGCGTTTTGAGAATCATGTAACCGACTTCATTATGGAAGATGGTGCCATGAAAGGAGTGGTTGTAAATGAACAGGAAGAACTGCGTGCTAAAGCGGTCATTCTTGCAACAGGCCATTCTGCAAGGGATATTTTTTATTTACTGGATCAGCGTGGTATTCATATAGAGGCTAAGCCTTTTGCCCTAGGAGTACGTATTGAGCATCCACAGCCTTTGATTGATAAAATTCAATACGGTAAACCAGAACGGGATAGAAACCTACCTGCTTCTAGTTATCGTTTGGCTTGCCAGGTTAAAAATCGAGGCGTATTTAGTTTCTGTATGTGCCCTGGTGGCTTAGTTGTTCCGGCAGCAACTGCACCGGGGGAGTTGGTCGTTAATGGCATGAGTATGAGTCGACGTGATTCTCCTTATGCTAATTCAGGGACTGTTGTGTCGGTAGAAGTAGAGGATTTGGCACCATTTGCTAAACAGGGAGTATTTGCTGGTTTAGCTTTTCAAGAAGCAGTAGAGAAAAAGTTTTTCCAATACGGAACAGGTGGACAACAAGCTCCGGCCCTTCGTTTGCCAGATTTTGTACATCGAAAGGTTTCTGCTAATTTACCTGGTAGCTCGTATATTCCTGGCCTTTATGCTGCACCAGTACACGATTTGTTGCCGAAAAGCATCTACGGAAGACTACAAGAAGGAGTGCAAATATTTGGCCGAAAAATGAAAGGCTATTATACTGAAGAGGCTACTGTTATTGGGACTGAAAGCCGTACAAGCTCACCCATTAAGATTCCTCGCTCCCGTGAAACTTATATGCACGAGCAAACGTCGGGCCTTTTCCCCTGTGGAGAAGGTGCTGGTTATGCAGGAGGTATTATTTCTGCGGCTATGGATGGCCAAAATGTAGCACAGGCGGTTGCTCGATTCTATCAATAAAAATAATAAATTGAGATAAAGAAGAATGGAATTAATGAAAGGCATATCGTTAGTTGTATGTCCTGTATGGGGTGTCAACAGAATGCTGTTTTTATTTTATTCCTCTTACTTTAGACTTCTTATACTATAAATATGAAACACATTTTTGATTTATTAGGCCGCCTGTTTTTGTCTTTCATTTTCTTCTATGAGGCTTATGATTCCATTAAGTTTTTCAAAGAGACCAAGGTGTTGATGTCGGATTATGGACTTACGTGGCGTCAGGATTTATTACTGTACGGAGCTATTTTTTGTTTGATTCTAGGAGGAACACTTATTTTGACGGGTTATCGCGCAAAGTTGGGGACTTTCCTGCTGTTGTTGTATTGGGTGCCAGTAACCTTTATTGTTCATGATTTTTGGAATATGCCAGATCCAGAACACCGTATAGAAGGGATTCATTTTATGAAAAATATGGCCATCATTGGAGGCTTGTTGATGGTGTTTGCTAATGGGGTCGGGAAGTACGGAATCAAGCGTTTGTTTGCGACCTCGAGGGTGAGAAACGTATAATAAGTAAGACACTTTGAGTTAGCGTACTTAAAGCTTTAATTTATCATTTTATGGATCAGCAATTTCTTCATCAACTTTTTCAACTGCATGCCTCAACATCCCGCGTACCTTCCTCTGAAGCGGTTTGTACTTGGTTGGATAACCTATTAGGCCTGCTTTTTCCAGAATTAGCTAAACAACGTTTTCCTTCGCAGCGAACTTTTGAGCACGAATTCTCTATTGTTCGGCATCGTTTGTTTGCGATCTTGGAGGTGTTAGAAGAAGATTTGACTGCTTCTCCGACAGAGATCGAGGAGTCTTTTATGGAGGTGTTGCCACATGTACACCGCTTGTTGGAAGCTGATGCACAAGCAATTTTTGCAGGAGATCCGGCTGCAAATAGCTTGCGAGAAGTGATTCGTACTTATCCCGGTTTTTACGCTATAGCTGTTTACCGACTGGCCCATGAATTTTGCCAACTGGGTGTTCCTCTTATCCCACGTATTCTTTCGGAACATGCACATACACTTACAGGGGTAGATATTCATCCATCCGCAAAAATTGGTGAGCGTTTTTGTATTGACCACGGCACTGGTATTGTCATCGGTGAAACGGTAGACATAGGAAGAGATGTGAAAATCTATCAAGGAGTAACACTGGGGGCATTAAGTGTAAAAAAAGATCTTGCGATGACCAAACGCCACCCCACGATTGGTGACAATGTAGTCATCTATGCTGGAGCCACTATTTTAGGAGGAGATACGGTGATTGGAGAAGGTGCTGTTATCGGCGGAAATACCTGGATTGTGAAAAGTGTGGACCCAGGCAGTAGAGTCTATTATCGTGGGTAATAAAACAGGGTAGAGCCATTACTATGTAACGGCTCTACCCTCTATAATTATATTACAGCGATCTAAATTTTAGTTTCCGTTTACACGATTACGTTCTGTGTCGGAAGAAGACTCGCGTCTTTCGCGACTTTTAAGACTTTGGTTACCAAAGTTGTACGTTACTCGGGCGTTAAAGACGGGGGCTTCCCAGCTGCTGGTGAGGTCAAAATCAAGATTGGCATAGTCCACTCGTCCTTCGAAAAATTTCTGAACAATACCATCAACACTCAGTTGAACACGTAATTTGTTGTCGAAAAATTTCTTCTGTATACCAGCGTCTAAACCGTAGAAGGTCTCGTGTCTAATAATACCATCTAGGCCTGCACCTTGCATCCATCCAGTTACTTCCAATTTCCAATCTTGAGGGAGGCTTACATTTACTTGCAGAAATGCATTTGTTGTCCACTGATTTTGGAGGTAATCGGCATTGAGGTATTCTGCTTGATAATCATGGTAGAATACCATTATTCCACCATAACCAGAAATAGGCTTGGCAATAAAATCAAGTGGGAAAAACAAACTACCACCGTAGCGGATGTACTTGTCAAGGTTGATATCCGTTTGAAAAGCTTCTCCCGTTTCATCGTTTTGTTCAATGACTTCGGTGAGTACATCCTTGGTGTAATCATAAGACAAGTTAAAGAAAGGTTGTTTTTCGTAGGTCAATGAGAACTGCCCAGTGTGAGTGAGTTCAGGTACCAGGAAGGGGTTGCCCTTAGAGAAAGTCAATGGATCGAGATAGCTTACAAAAGGATTAAGGTCAAAATAGCCAGGCCGTTCAATCCGGTAGCTATAGGAGATGCTTGTTCCTAGCGGCCCTATGAAAGGAGTGGTCAGGCTCAAGCTGGGGAAAACCTTTGCGATATTAAGGTTGATCGTACTGTCCAATGTTGCACTGTAGCCAGAGGCTTGAGAATCTTCGTAACGCAGCCCGAAATTGGCATCATACTCTCCTTTGGTATAAGACAGGTTAACGTAGGCGGCGTATATATCTTCTTCATAATTAAACTTGTTTGACAATAATGGATCATTCACCCATTCGTTATTCTGCCTTACAGTAGCCAGTAATTCGTTGTCGAGACGTGTTGCACTCAACTTTGCGCCGGCCTCAAACCGCATTTGATCGTTTAGGGGGAGTTTGTAGTCGAGTTGGGTAGCGTAGATACGGGTGTTGGCTGGCGTCTGATTCTGACGGTCATCGAAATTTTCGCCAGTCGTCATCAGCATATCAGTAACTTCACGGCGGTAATCAGCCATGTTGATATCAAAATTGAGTTCCTGGCCGGTTGTGTCAATCTGCCAACGGTAGAAAGCATCGGTAGTATAAGAGCGCCAAAAGCGATCCTGCATATTGCGAGTGGTGAATTTGTCCAATTCATTCCCTTCGTTGCTTAGTATAGTAGTGGTGTTTTCACTGGTACGATCATTGTCACTGCGATAGGAATTAAGGGAGATTCCTACGCGATGATTTGCATTGATGTCATAATCTGCCCCCATATTTAAATACAAAGAGTGCGGATTCCCTGGTTCGTAGTTGTTTTGTACATAGGTGCGATCTTCCAGAACACGGGTGAGGTCCAGTCGCTCAATCCAGGTACGATTATTGTAACCTGTAGCGAAGGTGAGGTTCCATGGACCAGTACGGTGATTAAGGTTGGTGCCAATGCGGTATTTGGCGAGTTCTCCATAACCAAAACCAGCCGTTACACTTCCGTTTGTTCCGTACAGCGCATTTTTCTTTAGGATGATGTTGATGATTCCCCCCGTACCTTCTGCATCATAGGCCGCACCAGGCTGGGTGACGACTTCAATTTTAGAGATATTGTCAGCGGGCATTTCGTTGAGCACGGATTGGATATCCATGTATTTAGTTGGCCGACCATCGATGAGGATGGTTACACCGTTGCGTCCTGCCATAGAGACGCGGTCATTAACGACAACTAAACCAGGAACTTTTTTAAGTAAGTCGGTAACGCTGCCTCCTTGGCCAGTAATGCTTTGGTCAACATTTACGACTAACTTACCTGCTCTTTGTTCCAGTAAGGGTTTTCGTGCTACGACTTCCACTGCATCAAGAACGGTAGCCATCACTTCCAACGTAATGACTGGCAAAATCTTTTTTTCTTTATTTGCTAAAGAAAAAGGAGCGGTGAAATGATCGTCATAACCAATGCCGGTAACCTTGATCAGGTATTCTCCTTCGTCGAGAGAGCGAAATTCATAGCTACCATCCTCTTCGGATAGCTCCATTTTGACGAGGGAGGAATCAGTGGCTTGTAACAGTAGGACGTTGGCGAAATCAGCAGCCTTTCCTTCCTGGTTTAGGAGTTGGCCAGTAATGTTACCGGATTGAGCCATAAGGGCACAACTAAACATGCCAGCGACCATGAGGCCGAAAAGTCGGGTGTAATAAGTCATAACAGTCGGTTTTCAATTTTTCCTTACTCGACTGTGGTTGATCGAGTAAGATTTTTATATGTCAGGTGAACTATTTAAGGGGGCCGGGCGTCAATGAGTATAGATTCTCAGTCAATTCATAACAAAGATGCTAGTGGTGTCGGTATACCACTATTTTTTTCGCTAAAAGGAAGGAAAAAGTGGATGAATCGGCTGACAATCGTCCTGAATATTTGCTTCGGTATCAATATCCCTACTCGTATAGGTAGGTAACTGTAGGCAAAGACAAATTGGGATTAGGATAGTTGCAATTTTGTTTTGATTGTGTATGATCAATCTCTGAGAGTTATTAACCGTACATTGTTTAATTACCCCGGAGGGGGTGAGTACGTTCAAAAAAAATATGGTTTTCTATGGCAAACATTATAGATTTAATTGGGAAAACCCCGCTGGTAGAAATTACGTCGATCATCCAGAAGCCAGGTGTACGTATATTTGGAAAACTGGAGGGGCAAAACCCTGGCGGGAGTGTGAAAGATCGTGCAGCTTATGGGATGATCAGGGGAGCTCTTGATCGTGGGGAGTTACGTGAAGGGATGAGGTTGGTTGAAGCAACGAGCGGGAATACAGGGATTGCATTGGCTATGATCGCTCGGGTATTTGGTATTCCTATTACCTTGGTTATGCCTGAAAACTCTACGATCGAACGAGTACAAACCATGGAAGCTTACGGTGCTGAAGTAATTCTAACTCCGGCGAAGAAGACGATAGAATACAGCCGTGAATATGCCGAAGAGCTAGCTCAGGGGAGTGACTATCTAATGCTTAATCAATTCGCTAATAGTGACAATTGGGGTGCACATTACCGTTCTACAGGTCCTGAAATTTGGCGCGATACAGCAGGGCAGGTTACCCACTTTGTTAGTAGTATGGGAACGACGGGCACTATTATGGGGACCTCTCGGTATCTGAAAGAACAGGATGAGAACATTCAGATAGTAGGTGTGCAGCCTACCGATGGCTCGAGAATCCCTGGTATTCGCCGCTGGTCGCCGGAATTTTTACCTGCAATTTATGAGTCGGAACGTGTTGATCAAATTATTGACGTAAGTCAAGAGGAAGCTCAATTGACCATGCGTCGCCTCGCGCAGGAAGAGGCTATCTTTAGCGGGATGAGCAGTGGAGGAGCAGTAGCTGCCGCTGCGAAACTAGCCGGGACTTTAGAAGAGGGCCTGATAGTGTGTATTATTTGTGACCGAGGTGATCGATACCTGTCAAGTGGTGTTTTCTCATAAAGGATATTTGGGGAAGTAGTTGGTATAGGGCCCTCAAGTGGGAGGGTCCCACCCATTTGTCCGATCCGCCAAACCGCCCCGAAGCCAAATGACTATATAGGGCGTGCGCTATCATCTGCTTCTTCTGGAGAAGCAGCCAGCAACCGCAAAAAAACCTTCGATTTTCCCTGTTGACCGCAGGAGTGTTGACCTCTGATTTGTACAGATAGTTGTCATTTTACCTGTAGCTTCTGTAAAGGTAGTTAAAATTGTGATATTTTTAATTAAAATGTTTGTTTTGTTTTAAAATAAAACATTTACTTAATCAAGTACTTCAACGCTGGTGCTCTCTCTACCATCTGCTTAATCAACTTCTTTAGATTAGAACTTTTTTGCTCGTCATTGCTGTATTTGTTGTTTAGGTGCTGAATGATATCTGCAAATTCCTCTTTTTTAAGATGGCCTTCTTTTAGTTGAGCTAAGCCAATAAATAAAGGGATCGTCGCTTGGTAATTAGCGTTGTTCTCGTATTTTTTATCTCTTTGTAGGAGCCGGTATTTGTGTTCTGTTTTCAATACTTTGTCATATTTTTCCTGATGGAGTAGGGATTCCAGGTAAACGGAAAAAAACAAATGCCAGCGATAGCGAAGGACTTCTTTTGCGTAGGCCCGAAGGAAAATATTGCCATAGCTTTCTGCATTTTGGAATAGGCCGTTTTTGTTGAGGGCTTCCATATAAAAAGCAACAAAGCCAATGCGATTATGGAAATTGGTAGTTTTTTTAACCGCAGGTGCAGCTTTTTTCATTAGCTCCAACGCTTCTTCATTGCGTTTTAATCGAAGTAATACAGCGCATAGATTGTTGACATACAATGGATAGTCGTGGTTTTGCGCGCGAATACTCAGGTAGCCAAAGTAGACAGCTTGATCGTACTCCCGGTAGTGGGAGTGGAGCATGAGTTGAGTATTGTAATAATTGAGCAGCAGCCGTCGCGAGTAATAGGTGCCTGCCAGAAATTGCTTTTCCAGATAGGCGAATTTTTCCCGGAGGAGGTCATATTTACGGTAGTTGTAACAAAGAAAGGTCAAACGGAGTAGGGCAAGGTACCGCAAGTGCCAGTCAAGTTGTTCATTGTGAAAAACAGTAGCAAGCCATTGTTCCCATTGTCTGGATTCCGCCTGTTGGCCATCGTATTGGCCTACAATGTCTAGCGTTGCTTTGTGGAGTTGTTCGTGAATTTCTTTCGATTCCGTGTAGGTGTCTTTGTGCCTTTGTAGGTATTCATCAACGAGCTGATGGTCGTGGTAGCGTAGCCTGATGAGTAAAAATTGTCGATAGTGTTCGGCCAGTTCGTAAAAGGTGTTGAAGTAAACGGGTTGTTGGTTTGTACGAATCAGTTTGAGCAAGCGTTTCTCCTGCTCGATAAGGATATTGTCTGTAAGGATCTGCTGTTCAGTTGTCAGCATCCACTTTAATTGTTCATCAACATCGGTACTGCGTAACCGGTCTTCAATCCAATTCTGTAGGTGGTTGTATTTTCTTTTGTCAATACTGAGGTCATATTCGGTAAATTGATCAATGTGATGAGCATTGTGGTCAATGCGTTGCAAAATCAGCAGGCGTTCTTTGTCCTCAAAACGCTGTACGGAAAGTAAGTACTGCGTTTCATGTGGCAGTAAAGTATTGGTGAAAGCCGTAAATTTGCTGAGTTTGCTACGCATGGAATGAATTTATATTCTTACACCGCCATCTACACTATAGGTTGCTCCGGTAATGAAAGATGCTTCCTCCGAGGCCAGAAAGGCATAAAGATTAGCAACTTCAGCGGGGGTGCCTAAACGGTTGAGTGGTGTTTTGGCTCGGAAGCCGTCAAGGATGCTTTCTGGGATGGTGTTGACCATTTCGGTCGCGATAAAACCAGGAGCTACTGCATTAACCGTTACACCTCGTCGGCCAAATTCTCTCGCCCAGACTTTGGTTAGGCCAATGACGGCGGCCTTGGTGGCTACGTAGTTACTCTGCCCGAAATTACCTTGAATACCTACTACAGAAGAGGCGTTGACAATACGGCCGTAAGTTGCTTCTTTCATGTAAGGATATACAGCTTGTGTACAGTTGAAAACGCCAGTGAGGTTGACGTCCAGTACTTGTTGCCACTGTTCTAGGGTCGTTTTTTGTAAGGTAGCATCTCTAGTGATTCCTGCATTGTTGATCAGAATATCAATTTGACCGAAAGCTTCATATACGGCTTTAGCTGTGGCACTTACTGCTGCGGCATCTACCGTGTTTACCTGAAAGAAATGCACGGTATGTCCTTCGGTTTGTAGTTCCTGTGCGAATGCTTCTCCCTTTTCAGCGTTGATGTCCCAAATAGCTATTTTTGCACCTTCTTGGACAAATTTGAGGGTGGTGGCTTTACCAATTCCCTGGGCACCGCCAGTAATAATGGCTACTCTATCTTTTAGTCGCATGAATTATTCTGTTTTATGTTTCTCTAATTTTTTCTCTGACGACATAAAATGTCAGAGAATTCTCAAATTTAGGTGCTGAAAAGGAAGGCCTTCTATACTGTAAAGTAATTTTTTGCATTGACTTTTGTGGTTTTTAGAGGTGAAATGTTTTATAAAAGTCTATTTATTAAGTATTTATATGTCTTTTAAACTAATATTGACTTTTGAGTTTTGATTTTGTGTATGCCTTATTCGCCTAATTTTATATGGGTAAAAATTTATTTCTCGTAATAAAACAATCGTTTATGCTCATTCGATGGACTGTTTTTTTTATTCTAATTGGCCTGTCCTCTTTCCTTTTTGGGCAGGACTTATCAAGTAAAGACCCTGTTATGGAAAGTTGGAAGTATGTATATCCCGTAAAAGAAGCTACCCTTTTTGATAGCCTTCAAATTGCCTATGTAGAGGAAGGTCAGGGGCCAGTCTTGTTATTTATACATGGGCTAGGTAGCAATCTGCAAGCATGGTATAAGAACCTTGATAGCCTGCAACTGACTCATCGTTGTATTGCTTTAGATCTTCCGGGGTATGGCAAGTCTGACGATGGAAAGCACCCTTATAGCATGGATTTTTTTGCAGAGACGATAGCGGCCTTTATTACCCAGCTGGAATTAAAAGAGGTGACCTTGGTAGGGCATAGTATGGGAGGGCAAATAGCCATACATACGGTGCTGAAAAATACAGAAGAGATTACTCGACTGGTTTTGGTGGCTCCTGCTGGCTTCGAAACTTTTACTCCCGAGCAGCAGCAGTGGTTTGCAACTTTCGTAACTCCGACAGTGGTCAAAGCGACCCCCGATGCTCAGATTATTCGAAATTTTGAGATGAACTTTTTCGATATGCCGGAGGATGCTCGCTTTATGATTGCGGACCGGATGGTCTTGAAAGCCTCGCCAGCTTATGATGCATACTGTGAAATGATTCCACAATGTGTGAATGCTATGTTGACAGAGTCTGTTTTTGATCGATTATCGGAAATACAGTTGCCAGCGCTCGTTGTTTTTGGTGAAAATGATGGCTTAATTCCCAATAAGTTTTTACATCCAGGGCTTAGTGTTCGAGAGGTCGCTGAGGCTGGAGTCGGTGAAATTCCACAAGCGCAACTTGCAATTTTACCTTCGGCGGGGCACTTCGTTCAATGGGAGCAAGCTGCTGAATTGAATAATCTTATTTCTGCTTTTACGGTCAAATGAGTAAAGTTAGTTGATAAAGTCAATGCTTATTTTTGTGTAATTAAATATCTGTAAATGAGTGTGTTAAAAAGGGGCAGGTGAGGTTTTATTGGTTTCGGTCAATGGTTTTTGAAAATCCACAGAGGATTTAAAAGCAATAAGGCTTCTCTAAATTCACCACCAGAATAAAAGTTCTTCTTTTGCTATTCCTGTAGAACAGGGTTTTATCACAAGGGGATTTTTAGTGGAATAATTTCGTAAGTCTTTAAATACTTGAGCTTCATGAAAAGAATATTTACGCTTTTGATCTTTTGTGGCGCTGCCCTCTATGCTATGGGGCAAAAAGCCACGATATCCGGACAAGTGACGGATGATGAAGGAACGGCACTCATTGGTGCAAACCTTACGGTGCAAGGGAATCCAGCGGGAGCTGTAACAGACATTGACGGCAACTATGAAATGATGGTTGATCCAGGAACCTACAAAGTGACAGCCAGCTATATTGGCTTCCGAGACGAAGTAGAGGAAATTACAGTGAGTGCCAATGAAAAGGTTACCCTTAATTTTCGGCTAGGTGTAGGTACTGATCTGGATATGGTGGTGGTTTCCGGTAGCCGGCGACCCGAAAAATTGACAGAAAGTGCAGCAACTATTGAAACGATTTTCGCGCGCGAAATCGAACAATTTGCAGGAAGCCCTGCTGAATTGGTTGCCCGCCAAAAAGGGGTAGAATATTTCCGTGCGGGTATTGCTGCACCAGCTTTTAACATTCGTGGATTCAATTCCAACTTTAACTCCAAAAACCTGCAGGTTACCGATAGCCGCTTCTCTAGCTTAGTGGCTACCGGCCTGCCTTTGGGGCCATTGAATACGACTATTAAAGAGGATATTGAAAGGGTGGAGATCATTCTTGGTCCCAACTCAACGCTTTATGGTCCGAATGCACACAATGGATTATTGAATATCATTACCAAAGATCCTCGTACTTCTGCGGGTACGACTATCGCTTTGAATGCTGGTGTAAGTGGTGACGGCGATCCATTATACTCTGCTCGTGTACGTCATGCGCAAGTCGTTAGTGATAAGTTTGCTTTCAAACTGATGGGCGAATACTCAGCTGCTACAGAATTTGATTTTGCGGATTCTGTTTACATCGACCGCCAGGATGCTAATGGTAATTTGATTGGTTCTGCCGACTACGCTGGCCCGGATGGAGTCAAAGAAGGTTGGGAAGAACTCGAACTCAATCCAGATGTGAACGCTACTCGCTTGGAAGGTGCGTTTTACTTTACCCCAAAAGAAGATTTCGATATCATTCTTAACACGGGTTACAGCAACAGCAACTACCTTTCACCTACCAATGTAGGACGAAATCAGATCATCGATTGGCAGATTTTCTACACCCAGCTACGGCTGAATTTCAAGAATTTCTTCATTCAGTCTGTTTATACGCAAAGTAAAACGGATGACACTTACTCGATTGATGATCGTACGAAAGCTTACTACACGGGTATCGATGTACTAGGCTTAAGTGATGCCGAAGCACGAGGTGCACAGTCTTACTCTACGGGTGCTATTTTCAAAGATGCCTCTGATCGTTGGAACTCAGAAATTCAATACAACAACCGCTTTGGTAGCCTGGAGTTGATCGCTGGTGCCCAGTGGCAGCAGGATCGCGCTAATAGCCTCGGTACTTACTTGATTGAAAATGAACTCAATGAATATTACAATGGAGAAGATATTGTAGTGAATCAGTACGGTGGTTATGCTCACCTGACTTACGATTTCAACCGTGGTTGGAAAGCTTTGGCAGCGGCACGTGCCGATTATCATGATGTGTACGAGTTTAACTTTGTACCTAAGTTTGGTCTACTGAAAATTGGAGATATGGGAACTTGGCGCCTGACCTACGGACAGGGTATCGCTTCCCCTACGATCCTCAATATGTTTGGCAACCTGTTTAACGGCTTGATCCTCGGAAACGCTGAAGGTTTTGACCTTGTAGGGGGTGGCCGTCTGGAAGCTCAAAAAGTTGAGAGACTGCAAACCTTTGAGTTAGGTTACCGTGGTCAATTGAAAAAGAACAAGCTCTTCATTGACGCCAATACGTACTACAATATCAGTGAAGATTTCCTCAGCCCTGTAACTACTTTCTTTGCAACCAGCCGTGGTAAAACCCCACTACGTGAAGTACAGGCTGATGCCTTGTATGACCTTTACGCGTCTATTGGCTTAGAGGGACTTGTAGCGACTTACGTGAATTTTGGTAAGGTGAATACCTACGGTTTTGACTTGAATCTGAATTACTACATTACGCCAGAATTGAATGCTTACGTCAACTATTCGTACTTCGATTATACGTTTGATGAAGACGATCTGGCTAATGACTTTGATCGTAACGGTACGGTTAACTTCCTGGATATTTTGGTAAATGCGCCTAATAATCGCTTCGGCTTGGGACTCAACTACAATGGAGATAAATTTTACGGTGGAGCTTATGGCCGCTACGTAGAAAAATACAACTATTTCTCTAGCTTCCAAATTGCTTCTGAAACGCTGACCGATGACGATGGCAACCCGTTGACTTGGAGAGGCACGCCAATTGTAGAGGATTCCAGAGGGACAGATTCGTACAATTATGGCCCTCTTGGTGGGTTCTTTACCCTTGACCTGAACGTAGGTTACCATATTACGGATAACTTCCGGGTGAATTTGTCTGCGGTTAATCTGTTCAATCAGGAGTTACGTGAATTTACAGCAGCAGCGCCTACTCGCGGTATTTATACCCTAGAATTGGTATACAATATTCCGGCGAAGAAATAAACTGATGTGGAAAGATAGCTTGTGGGGAGCGAAGGAACAGCACGAAAATAAAANNTTTCACAATAGTTGAATAAGCGTTTCATTTCAAGCGTTTTAACTATTTGGAAAACTTGCGAAAAATCGCAGTTTATTTTCTGCGCAATACAAAGCCATAAAAAGACTTGCTCTCCGCAATGCACTTTCTCCCTAAACAAAAGACATGACACTGGCCTGGATACTCTTCGCTATTTACCTTCTTGGCACCGCTTACCTTGGTTGGTTAGGGCACCGGAAGACCGATGACTTCGGAAGTTTTGCGATTGGAAAAGGTGATTTGTCTCCTGTTCAGGTGGGCGTTACTCTTGCGGCAGCGACGGCTTCAGCAGCCACCTTTATTATCAATCCGGGCTTTGTCTATGTTGATGGCTTGGCTGGGTTTATGCATCTGGGAATCAGTGTTTACCTAGGGTTTGTGACCATGTTGTGTGTACTTTCCTTTAAGTTTCGCCGTATTGGCGAAGCAGCTGGGGCACTGACGATTCCGGACTGGATAGGGAAACGATATGGCTCCAAAGACTTCTCGCTGTATTTTGCGGTAATCAATCTCTTAGCAGTAGCTTTTGTGGTTTTGCTGGTAGGTGGGATTTCGATTGTTATGCAAAAGTTGCTGGGGGTATCCAATGTAGTGGCGCTGGTGATTACACTGGTTTTCGTAACGGGTTACGTGCTTTATGGAGGAACTTATGCCCACGTTTTTACCAATATGTTCCAAGGTTTTCTAATGATTATCGTGAGCGCATTGGTACTGTGGAGTGGCCTGAAATTATACCTGGAAGGTGGCGATATAACCGCCGTTTTACAAGCCAAAGACGCTAATTTACTCGCTTGGGTCAATCCAGAAAGTAAATTGTTCAACGATTGGTTTTCTACGTATGTTGCTGGTTTTCTGATCGGGGGAGCATTGGTGTGCCAACCACACATCCTTACGAAAGCGCTTTACGTGAAATCAGATAAAGCAGTACTGCGATACATTCTGGTTTTTAGTGTTGTGTTTTTGCTCTTTTCCCTTTTGCTACTGGCCGGTTTTTGGGCACACGTAGCGGTACCTCCCGAAGCCCTTATGGATGCGACGACAGGGGCTTTTCGCCAAGATTTAGTGATGACGGTTTACTTGCAACAGGTCTTTCCAGACTGGCTATTTACGATCGTAAGTGTGGTCTTGTTGGCTGCGGCTATGTCTACGCTGGATGGTTTACTGGTGGGGATTTCAACGATAACCGCTAATGATTTGGTGCTCAATATCTTTTCCAGAGGTAAGAGCGCCCGTAATCCCAAAGAACAAATGCGACTCGCTATGCGTGCCGGTCATCTGGTGCTAATAATAATGGCGGTTGCGGTATTCCTGGTGGCGCTTTATCCCCCAAAGTTGCTGGGGATTTTTGGCCAAGTAGGGGTCTACGGACTTGTACTGGCTGCCGTGCCGCCATTACTTGCTGGGGTGTTGTATCAAACCCCAAATTTGCGACTGGTATGGGCCATGTCTATAGTAGCGCTAACTATTCACTTTGGTTTATTTTTTTTCGGAGAACAGCTGTTTCCAACGAGTACATTGGCTTTTGCCAACCCTGGTTTGACCGCTGCCTTCGCTATAATTTTCAGTGTCTTTCCGACACTAATTGGACATCAATTTTTAAAAAAGTCAGAGGTAAAGAATTAGTAACGTGCTTGGAATTAGTAACAGGTAAGCGATTACCTGTTGCTTTCCAAAATGTCTTTAGCTATTCCTTACTTCTCTAAATATATATCATGCGCAACGCGACCATTGCCGCCTGCGGTGCTTACGCTCCTGAACGGGTTGTTCCTAACAAATATTTCGATGAGTTGCTAGGCGTTGACGTCAGTACCTGGTTGGAAGAAAATGTAAAAATCTACGAACGCCGCTGGTGTGCTGCCGATGAAAGTACGGCTGATCTTGCCGAAAAAGCAGCTTTGCAAACCCTTGATCGGGCAGGCGTAACCGCCAGCGAATTGGATTTGATTATTATCTCAACGGATACACCAGAATTTGTATCCCCTTCTACGGCTTCGGTCGTACAGCATCGTATTGGGGCCAATCGGGCAGGGACCTTTGATATCAATACGGCCTGTGCAGGATTTGTGACCGCACTGGATATTGGTGCTAAGTATATCCGGGCGGATGAGCACTACAAAAACGTACTGATTATTGGCGCTTACGCCATGAGCAAGTACCTGAATATGGAGGACAAAAAGACAGTCACCCTCTTTGCCGATGGTGCTGGTGCTGTACTTCTTCAGGCGACGGAACAAGAGGGCTTGGGCTTCCTTTCTAGCGAACTTATCACCAAAGGTGAATACAACGAATGGATGGGTATCTATGGCGGAGGCACTCACCAGCCTGTTAATGCGGAGATGATAGATCGGCATGAACACCAACTACAGTTTGTCCGTAAGTTTCCCAAAGAATTAAATCCCCAAATTTGGAGCCAAATGATTCGCACCCTTGGAGAACGGACGACCACTTCAGTGGAAAAGGTAGATCAGTTTTTTATCACCCAAATCAACATTAATGCGATTTGGGAAACGCTAGACCTTCTGGAGGTTCCAAGGGAACGGGCGCATACCATTATGCATCATTATGGTTACACGGGTTCAGCTTGTATTCCTATGGCCTTTAACGATGCTTGGGAAAAAGAGTTGGTAAAATCTGGCGATCTGGTGTATTTTGTCGGCTCTGGCGGTGGACTAGCCTTTGCAAGTGCAGCGTTTCAGCTTTAAGTGGTTTAATGTAAATATGGAGTTAATGCACCAACATGATTGGACGGCGAAATGGGCCAAGTATCAACCTCAGAAAGTAGCCGTAAAAGCTCACGCTAGCAAGCAAAGCTTAACTTACGGCGAGCTAAACCGCTTGGGGAATCGCCTGGCTTATTATTTTCAAAATACGCTAGAGCTACAAAAAGGGGAGAGGATTGCGGTGCTGTCTGAAACCAGCCTGGAATACATTTTACTGTTTGTAGCAGCCCAGAAAACTGGTCTTATTCTGGTTCCCCTCAACTATCGTTTGGCTAATAAGGAGATTGATTACCTATTGGTGAATGCTCGTCCGGCAATGGTTATTGCAGAAGAACGTTTTGGGGCTAACATGCGACAATGTGCTACGGCAAATAGCATCGTTCATCAATGGTCAATCGAGGCTTTGGCCAGTTACTGTGATAAAACGACCATCAAGCCAGAAGATGCGCTGAACCCTGTTGTAGAAATAGCAGGAGATGATCCTGTATTTATCCTTTATACTTCAGGGACTACGGGGTTTCCGAAAGGCGCTATTTATACCCATAAAATGTTGTTCTGGAACAGCATCAATACTTCGTTGTCATTGCTGGTAAATACGGAAAGCCGTACGGTAAATTGCATGCCACCTTTCCATACCGGTGGATGGAATGTGCTCACGACCCCTTTCTTACATCATGGCGGTTATAGTTGTTTGTTAAAGAAGTTTGAACCTGCAACCGTTCTGGAGTTATTGGAAAAAGAGCGGGCTACCGTTTTTATGGGTGTACCCACAATGCTGAAAATGATGGCAGACGAACCGGCTTTTGAAAAGACCGATTTTAGCCATTTACACTATATTATTGTTGGGGGCGAACCTATGCCCATTCCGCTTATTGAGCGCTGGCAAGCGCAGGGAGTCCCCATTCGGCAAGGGTACGGTATGACGGAAGTGGGGCCCAATCTTACGAGCCTACACCAAGATGATGCTATCCGTAAAAAAGGCTCGATAGGGAGAGCTAATTTTTATGTAGAAACAAAAATCGTAGACGAGCAGGGAGAAGAAGTACCGCCTAACAATGGTGGTGAATTGCTCCTTCGTGGCCCCATGGTTACTCCCGGTTATTGGGAACAGCCCGAAGCGACGAGCAAGGCTATTGTAGATGGATGGTTCCACACAGGTGACCGTGTCCGTGAGGATGAAGATGGCTATTTTTATGTGGAAGATCGCATCAAGAATATGTTTATTTCTGGTGGTGAAAACGTGTATCCTGCTGAAGTAGAGCGGGTGTTATTGAATCACCCTGCGATTGCGGAGACGGTCGTCATTGGGGTACCCGATGCGAAGTGGGGCGAAGTAGGATGTGCTTTTGTAGTGCTAAATGTTGATGATGAGGTGGATAAAGTAACTTTAAGTGATTACTGTAGGGAGCAACTCGCAAAATTCAAGGTGCCGAAGTTTTTCCGCTTTCTGGAGGAGCTGCCCAAGAATGATACTGGGAAAATTGATCGGAAAGTGCTCAAGGGGCTTTGGTTTTTTTGACCACCAAAGGCATCGGAGATTTTTGAACCATATGAGAGATTATAAGGACATATAAGGTTTTTCTTTTTTAACCACTAAAGGCACTTAAGGTTTTGAACCATCCAAAACACCCTGGAAGGCAGTGCATTTTAACAGGAGGTGAGGCATATTAAGCAAATAATTGTGTCCAAATTGCCGTTATGGTACCCAACAAGCTCTTAAACAATCGCTTATGAATAAGTTATTTGGATGGGTAGGGCCGGTGATTTTTATCTGGATTGTAGGGACGCAGTTTTTTGATCCTTACACCCCAGCTGCGGAACAAGAATTTGAACAAGGTACCGAACCAAAGGCTACTTCTTCTGATGTCTTAAGGTTTCCGGTTCTGAATCATGGTTTGGATAATATCATCAGCTATTTTGGGGACGTTCGCGGCAAGAGCCGCACTCATCAGGGCGTAGACATCAAAGCGCCTCGGCATACGCCAGTTTTAGCAGTCATTGATGGTCACATCGAAGCTATAAAGGAAGGTGGTAACGGAGGGCGAACTCTTTATCTCCGCGGCTCGGATGGCGTGCAATATTTTTATGCGCATCTGGAAGACTGGTTGGTGAAAGGGGGTGACGAAGTAAGCGCCGGGCAGGAAATAGCGACGGTAGGGAATAGCGGGAATGCTAGTAAAACGATCCCTCATTTGCATTTCGAAATCCTTGTAGGTAAGGCCCGTACGGCAATCGATCCAATGCCGTTATTGGAAAATGCGCGGTGATTTTTTTTGAATCAACGAGGTTTTGAACCACCAAAGGCACTTAAGGTTTTTTGAACCATGTAAGGGATTATGAGGGCATATAAGGATTTGTTTTTGAACGATCAAAGACAGCGAACTACTGATAGGTCAAATTCAGGAATTTAACAGTACTTTGGTGGTCAAGAATTATTAAAGAAAGCTTCCACCGCCGCCTGCGGGGAGAGTTCTTCTGCACGGATAGCGGCTTCTAATTTTCGTAATCTTTCTTGATGGTCGGCGGGTTTTAAGAACTGGTCGAGGATACGTTGGCGGAGCTGCTGCTGAAACCAGTGGATGGCTTGTTCTTGGCGATTATGGAGGAAAAAACCATTATCATGCGTGAGGGTTTGGAAGTCCTTTAATTCTTCGATGATGGCAGGGATACCTGCGCCGGTGATGGCCGAGCAAGTTTGTGCTTTGGCGATCCAGTTGCTGGTTTTAGGCGGGAAGAGGTGGAGCGCTCGTTGGTAGGCCGCCCGTGCTTGTTGTGCCGGAATACGCCGATCATCGTCGGCTTTGTTGACGGCGATGAGGTCGGCCATTTCTACGACGCCACGTTTGATACCCTGGAGCTCGTCGCCAGCACCGGGAAGAAGGAGCAGTAAGAAAAAGTCGGTGAGTTTGTAAACCGCCACTTCTGATTGCCCGACGCCCACCGTTTCAACGATGATGAAGTCGTATCCGGCAGCTTCACACAATAAAATAAGTTCACGGGTTTTGGCGGCAACACCGCCCAATGATTCACCAGCAGGGGAGGGGCGAATGAAAACATCGGCATGTAATGACAATTGTGCCATGCGCGTCTTGTCGCCAAGGATACTGCCGTGGGTGAGCTGGCTACTGGGGTCGACAGCAAGTACAGCCACTTTCTTTCCTGCTTCGACGAGCGCCAATCCGAAGGTCTCAATAAAAGTACTCTTGCCTACCCCGGGAACGCCGGTAATACCAAGGCGAAAGGAAGCCCCGCTATGAGGCAAGCACCCTTCTACAATTTCACGCGCTTTGCGCTGGTCGGCCAAGCGGGTACTTTCTACTAGCGTGATGGCCTGGCTGAGTAAAACGCTATCTCCCGCCAGAATTCCAGTCAGGTAGTAGCTGGCCGGATAATCCCGCCGCTGCCGCTGCCGCAACCGAGGGTTGATGCTGGCCGGAAGGTGGTCCGGCTCCGGTTTGGAGGAAGTGTTTTTAGCCATATTGCTAAAATACTAAATTACGTTAAATGTCTATTAAAGTAAACTTTACAGGATGACCATCATAGCTCTCAGGCGTTTAAGAAATAACAGACGCCCGGCGCGCTTCTTTTGTAATTACTGCTACACTTGCGCGTCGGAGCGTCTTATCTAAGCGCTTTCGCTCTGTTACTTACCTGTAAAAACGGGTTTTCTCTTTTCCAAAAATGCTTGTACCCCTTCTTTGTAGTCTGCTGTTTGTCCGGCTGTAGATTGAATTTGGTCTTCAATTTCCAGCTGTCTGTTCAGGTCGTTACTCATAGATTGGTTTAGCGCGCGTTTGGTGAGGCCCAGGCCTGTGGTTGGCATTTCTGCCAATTTGTGAGCGAGGTCGAAGGTTGCTTTTTCGAAGTCTTCGTCAGGCATTGTTTTGTAAATCATGCCTACCTGAGCAGCTTCTGTTGCACTGATTTTATCGCCCAACATCATGTAGGCAGTTGCGCGTTGCAGGCCTATCAGGCGAGGTAGGAAAAAAGTACCACCGCTATCAGGGATTAAGCCAATTTTACTAAAAGCCTGGATGAAGCTTGCGGATTCGGCGGCTACCGTAATATCGCAAGCCAGAGCAACGTTGGCACCCGCACCAGCAGCAACACCATTGACGGCGGCTACGAAAGGCTTTTCTGTTTCCCGGATCAGGCGGATGATGGGATTCAGGTGTTCAGAAATAATCTTGCTGAGCCCTGGCGCATCTTCCTGGGTGACTTCTCCCAAGTCTTGGCCAGCACAGAAGGCTTTGCCTGCACCAGTAATTAGAATTGCCCGAATATTTTCGTCGTCAGCGCATTGCTTTAGTGCTGCTTGCATGCTGAGGGCCAATTCGCGGGTAAAGCTATTGTATTTCTGAGGCCGGTTGAGGGTAATACAACCAACTTGGTTTTTAATTTCAAAAAGAATGGGATCCATTAAGGGTGGTTTATTTTACTCAACTGCCGCTTTGGCGAGTTGAAAGTTAGGTTCGGTAATCATGTTTTTCAATACTTTGGGCAGACGGAAACGTTGGCCATAATCCTTGTGGTACACTTTGGCTTGCGCCATAAAGTTATCTACCCCATAATTTTGGACAAACCGAATAACGCCGCCCGTTTCTTTTGGGAAACCCCAGCCGTAAACGCTACCCAGGTTAGCCGCTGCTGCAGAAGTGATAACACCTTCCTGCATACACCATAAAGCTTCGATTACCTGGGCAAAGAGTAACCGTTCATTGAGTCGCTTACGATCATAGGACGTTTTGCTTGGTGCCCAGTGTTCATGTAGGCCATTCCATAGAATCTTGTTGCCTTCCTGATCGTATTCGTAAAAGCCGGCCTTTTTGGTACGGCCAGTACGTTCCAGGTCTTCGATCATGGTTTTAAGAACACTCACGGCAGGGTGTTGTACGTAGTTGCTGCCATAATGCATAGCCGCTTGCTCTTCGTACTTGAGGACGAGTTGTAAGCCCATTGCATCGGCCAATTCCAGTGGCCCGTTGGGTAAGCCGAGTTGGCGACCAGAATTTTCGATCAATGCGGGGGGGTAACCCTCTTTGAGCATACTGATGCCTTCAAGAATATAGGTGTTTTGAACCCGTGCGGCATAGAAACCCCATACATCTTTTACAACAATGGGAATTTTAATGATTCTTTGTACAAAATCGATGGCGCGAGCAACCGTTTCATCGGAAGTATCAGCTCCAGCGACTATTTCAACCAAGGGGACGCTTTCTGCCGGCGGAAAGAAGTGAAGGCCTACATAGTTTTGTGGCCGACGCAATGCTTTACCAAGCTCAGCAATAGGGATAGATACGGTATTGGTGCCAATAATTGAATAGTTGTCCAGTTGCTCTTCTGCTTCGCGAGTTACCTTTTGTTTGAGGTGCTGGTTTTCGAAAACTGCTTCGATGACGATATCACAGTCTGCAAAATCAGCTGCTTTTTCGGTGGTAACCAAGCGCTCCATGATCTCCTTTTTCTCTGTAGGATGGAAGGTGCCCTCCCGAATGAGTTCGTCAATACGTTGGCTTACGTACTCGCGCCCGCGCTCGGCAATGGCTTTGCTTACGTCCTTGAGAACAACGGAAAGCCCGTTTTGAATACAGGAAAGCGTAATGCCTGAGCCCATACGTCCGGAACCAATGATACCCACTTTTCGTACCCGAAATTTTCCGTACCCTTTAGGTCTGCTTATTCCTTTTTTGATGGAGTGGTAGTCCATCCAGAAGGTACTGATCATATTCTTAGCGGTGCTGGAGCAGACCAAGTGGGCGAAGCGGCGATTTTCAATGCGGCAAGCGGTAGGGAAATCTACCTTTGAGCCTTCGACCAATACATTGAGGATAGTACGCTTGGCAGGGGAGTTGTTGTAGGTTGCTGCTGCTAGTTCAGCTGCTGTAGCGCGTACTCGTTCGATCAGTGCAGGGTCTTTGGCGGTGCCTCCGGGGATAGTTTCACCTTCCTGATCCCAAGGGCGGTACCAGTAGGGGTGGGAGAGGAGCCACGCTCTTGCTTTTTCTATTAATTCTTTTTTAGTGCTGGCCAAATCATCAACAATTCCCACTTTCAGGGCTTCTTGTGGGGAATAATGCCGGCCAGAAGTGAGGACAGGGTAGGCTTTCTCAATACCAAGAAGCCACATCATCCGAACGATACTTCCTCCACTGGGCATGAGCCCCAGATTGACTTCGGGGATACCCACACGTACTCGCGGATCATCGAGGACAATGCGATGATGGCAAGCGAGGGCTACTTCAAAGCCGGAACCCAGTGCGTTGCCTGCAATGGCTGCAACAACAGGCACACCGGGTCGCTCCAAATCTCGAAAAAAGCGACTAAGCTTTTCAGCTTCTTGGAAAAGCTCTTCAGGGTCGTTGGCACCATAAAGGTAGCCCAAGTCACCTCCGGAGAGGAATGATTTTTTATTAGAAGTAAGAATGACGCCCTTGAGCTGTCCTTTGGCTTTTTCTTCCTGTAGGCGTTTGATAACAGGCAGGAAGGCATCTGTAATCTCATGGTTGATAACATTGTCCTCGCGATCTTCCATATCGAAGATGATGGTGACAATATTAGCAGTATCTTTTTTTAGCCGGATCATACGCGTTCGATTATGGTAGCCACTGCCAGGCCTGCACCAGCGCAGAGGGTGACTAGTCCGGTTTTTAAATCTCTTCTTTCAAGTTCATCGAGCATTGTTCCCAGGAGCATGGCGCCTGTTGCTCCCAGGGGGTGCCCCAAGGCAATTGCTCCACCATTTACATTGAGTTGATCATCGTTCAAATTCAGGTCGCGCTGAAATTTGAGTACTACCGCTGCGAAGGCTTCATTGCATTCCCATAAGTCGATGTCTTTAGGTTTTAGCTTGCTGATTTTTAATGCTTTTTCTGAAGCCAGCCCTGGGCCAGTGAGCATGATCGTTGGGTCAACAGCAACGGTTGCACAACTTAAAATTCGTGCTCTTGGCTTGAGGCCAAGGGCTTTTCCTTTAGCTTCATTACCCAGTAGAACGAGGGCCGCGCCATCAGAAAGAGAACAAGAGTTGCCAGGTGTATGCAGGTAATGAACCTTTTCAACTTCTGGATAACGATGTAGGGCCATTGCTGCGAAACCTTGGTCGCCAAGGCGTGCAAAAGAAGGCCGTAGCCGGGACAGTTGTTCGAGGTTTGTCTCAGGTCGGATGGTTTCGTCCTGTTTGAGAATAGCTAGTCCGTTGGCATCACAAATTGGTACAATGCTGGGTTGGAAATAGCCAGCCGTTTGGGCGGCAGCTGCTCGTTGGTGTGATTGTACGGCGTAAGCATCGAGTTCCTCTCGTTGAAAACCTTCCATGGTGGCAATCAGATCGGCAGCAACCCCTTGTGGTAGGTAGTTTTGCGTCATAAAGACACCAGGATCATTGAGGAGGGGCCCACCATCGCTGCCCATAGGGACGCGGCTCATGCTTTCTGTACCTCCAGCGATGGAAAGTTCTTCCCAGCCTGCAGCTATTTTGGCGGCAGCCAAGTTGACGGCTTCTAAGCCTGAAGTACAATACCGGTTAATCTGCATACCGCCGTTAGCGGCAGACATACCTGCTTCCAACAAGGCTGTTCTGGCAATATTAAAGCCTTGGTCACCGATGGGCGTGACACAACCAATGATTAAATCATCTACATCGGAAGCTTGGAATTGATGACGGCGCTGAAGTGCCCTTAGGGCTACTTCGAGTAGATGCACCGGTTTTACTTCGTAAAGCGCTCCGCGTGCTTTGCCGTGAGCGCGGGGCGTGCGGAGGGCATCATAAATAAAGACGTCTTTCATATTGGTGGGGGAGCTTCAGCTACTCTTTTTTCTTTGCTGCAAGATAGCCAATGAAGCAGTGTCGTCCAAGCTTGAAGGGTGCCTTCTATCCTTTTTAAATCAATGCTGGTAGATAATTATGTGCTTTGCGTTACAATTCTATTATTTTTGGCATAAATAATTCAATCTATGGCCACACGTACTAAACTGACTCCTTTTGCACGCTTACTCTTGTTCCTTATTTTTCTTGTTCCACTAGCTTATGGTGGTGCGCTTTATATTCAAGGTAAAGACCCTATTGCGGAGGTGAAAGGAATGATGAATGGAAAGACAAGCAGCTCGTCTTCTAAATCTTCTTCTACGTATGATCCTCAGCAAGAAATAGAAAAGCTGAAAAAAGAGAACCGTGAGTTGAAGCAGAAAATAAAGGAGCTGGAAGGATCACTTAAAGAAGAAAGCAGTAGCTCTACCCGCCAGAAATGGGGGAATTAGATTTAGCTTTATTCTATAACTAAAAACCTTAAAACTATGACTATTATACTTCTTGCTGCACAAGCCGGATTGGGCTCTTTTTTAATCAAAGTTCTTTTGATGGCATTGGTGCTGATGGGAGCGGCCTATTTATTAAACGGCGTAGATATCGAAGATTTTACCCGTGCCGTGATTGTAGCTTTTGTATTGGCTATACTGAATGCGACCCTTGGGGCGTTTCTTGATTTTATCACGACACCGCTCCGTTGGATCACGCTCGGCTTGTTTAGCTTGGTCGTCGATGCTGTCGTTTTGATGATTGCTGCGCATTTTTTAAAAGGCTTTACCATAAAAAGCTTTAGTTGGGCACTTTTGATGGCTGTTTTTGTTGCAGTAGCAAATGTGTTTTTACACTTTTCTTAGTTAACCGTATGAATCACTTGTCGCGATTGTTTGGTTTGGTTTTGCTTTTACTTTTACTGCTGTTTATTCGCCCAGTAGCTGGGCAGCAGCAAGCCAAATGGTTATTTAGTGCAAGTGGTGGTCAAACAATATACCAGGGAGATATTAGCCGGGAAGGCTTTGGTTCTCTGCGTGGAAATTCTTTCACCTGGGGCGGTAGTTTACACTATCGCCCCAGTGATCTTTGGTCCTTTGGCTTGCAAGGGCATATCGGTGAATTGTCGGGTGCTGATCATTTCTATACAGCAGACGCCTACCGGCTGGCCAGAGATTATGAATTCAAAACTTCCTTTAAAGACATTGCTTTTACGACACGTTTTTTCCTATTCGGCCGTCACCGACTACAGCCGGAGGTAGGGATTGGCGTAGGGCTTGTTTTTTATTCACCGGAGGCTTATTTGCTGGACAATACCCACTTGGAACTGGCTGATTTGATCAAAGATGACCTGGAAGTAGAGGTGCTTGAGCCGGCCTTGATCATTCCGGTCCGTATTGGATTGTCCTATCAGGTTACAAAGACATTGGGATTGGGAACGGGAATATTATACACTTTCACGGAAACCGATTATTTGGATGGTGTAAGTGCATCCGGGAATCCAAATGATAAAGATCGTTACGGACAGCTTTACCTAGAGGGCAAGCTGCATTTTGGTTACCTCTCTGATATTGATGAAGATGGTATTGCCGACGTAGATGATTTGTGCCCATTAAAACCTGGCCCAGCTGGCACGCGTGGCTGCCCCGATGCAGATGGCGATGGCATACGTGATAGTGATGACCGGTGCCCACTAGCGGCGGGTGACCCATTTTTTAGCGGTTGTCCGGACACCGATGGTGATGGTACGGCTGATCCTTACGACCGCTGTCCAGCCATTGCGGGGCCGCCCGAAGCTTTGGGCTGTCCGCCTAAAGACACTGATAATGATGGTGTGCAGGATCATATCGACGATTGCCCACTACTGGCCGGAACCAAAGATCGTAGAGGCTGTCCGGCGATAGATACCGATCTTGATGGCTTATTGGATGAGGATGATCGCTGCCCTGAGAAGTACGGTATCCCCTTGTTTCAAGGATGCCCGGATACTGATGGTGATGGGATAGAGGATGATGAAGATGCCTGCCCTAACACGTTCGGTTACTTTGATCAAGGAGGTTGCCCTCGGACGACTTCTACCATTGAAGAAGCACGGTTGCTGGAGCAGCAAATCCTGCTTTTTAGAACCAATAGTGCTGATGTTACCAACTTTATGCTCCTTGATCGAATGGTTGCTTTTTTAATACAACACCCGAATTACCGCCTATTTATTAATGGTCATGCCGATAGCGAAGACCGAGAGGATGCCCCTGGCTACCTGAGCCAGCTACGTGCCGAAAGGGTGAAGCGTTACCTGCTTGATAGTGGTGTGCCTTTGCCACAGCTCACCGTGCGTGGGCACAGCAACCGCGAACCCTTAATGAATGCCAATTTTGCTACAGAACACCAAAGAGTAGTCTTTAGACTGGAGGGGTATTAAGGGGAGATTCGCCTTTGTGAGTTCCCAAAAACTGGTATTTATATAGACAAACCTCACCGTACAGGAGATTGGGTACTTTGTATTTGGTATGGGGGTAGCCCAAGGCAATCAAAATCTAAGTACCCTGTACGGAGTACCTAGTACCTTTTATCTCTCCCTCATTCAATATACCCCATCGCTTCTTCTATTCCTTCCCATAGCCATTCTGGGTCTTCTAAACCGATATAGAAACGTACAAGTGTCCAAGGGATTGGGCTATCTGTACGACCAGGAATACCGTAAAATGCGGCGGTGGGCAAGGCCAATGATTCATGCCCTCCCCAACTGACGGCCATGCTGAAGCGCTTGCTGTCCAATAGGGCGTGGGTGAACCGCTCCATACTTTCCAGGTTAGTAGCTGCAAAGTGGGCCGAAAACAAGCCACCAGCACCACTCATTTGTTTTTGGGCGAGTTCGTATTGTGGGAAGGTCGGCAGGAGTGGATGTAAGACCGATTTTACTTTGGGGAGTTCCGTTAACCGTTCGGCAATGAGTTTTGCGCTTTGGTCACTTTGCTTCATACGTAATTCCAGCGTGCGCAGGCCGCGGATAACCAGGGAGGCATCATTGGGGCTAATGATCGGCCCTAGTGTCATGTACTCGCGATAGAAGATGTTTTGAATTTTTTCCTTACTGCCGCAAATGACGCCTACTACTACATCGCTGTGTCCGTTGAGGTATTTGGTGCCGGAATGAACCACAATATCGATGCCGAATTCATGAGGGCGCTGGAAAACAGGAGAGGCGTAGCTATTGTCAATCATGGAGGTAAGCCCATGTTGACGAGCCAAAGCAGCACAAGCGGCCAAGTCCTGACATTCAAAAGTGAGAGAATTGGGGCTTTCAAGGTAGAGTACCTTGGTGTTAGGCTGAATCGCAGCGGCAATGGCGTCGATTGATCGCCCATCAACAAAGGTTGTCGTGACGCCAAAACGGGGGAGGTAGTCAGTCAGGAGGATTTTTGTCCAAGAATAGGGGGCATTTACACATACCACATGATCGCCTTGTTGTACCTGGCTCAGCACTGCTGCTGCTATTGCACCACTACCACTACTACAGACGAGCGCCTCTTCAGTGCCCTCTAGTGCAGCGAGCTTTTCGCGTAAGATTTTTACCGTAGGATTATTGCCCCTGGTATAAAGGTGACTGTCGAATTCACTTACGAAAGCATTGCGAAAATCCTCTAACCGGTCATAGGCAAAGTTGCTGGATTGAATAATCGGCGGCGAGACAGCCCCAAAGTAGTCCTTCCGATTTTCTCCTAAGTGATTGAGGATATAACTAAGGTGCTTCATGGTGGTAGTTGCTGGTTTAGGGTGGTTAAATTAGGTTTTTCCAGCGCTTTTCCCCGTTTTTGATCACAAAAAAATAGAGCAGGAAATCGCTTTTTGAAAATGTTACTATTTTTAGGGGACTGAAAACAAAGCCTTACGCGGCGATTGCATTGCCACTTTAAGTAGAGGGTAGAGGGGTCTTGAATACGCAAGTAGAAACCGATCTTTAATGACACAGTATCTGTAATAAGGACTGATGTTGGAAATTACCGAATTTCGTTCCTTACCTCTCTACCCTTTACCAAAAGGGCGCGAAGCTACTTGTGCTCTCCTACGGACTTTTGCCGAATGTCCAGTAGTGTGATTCTAAACTTTAAAATATCACCATGAAAACCCACCACCTTGTTTTTGGATTCCTTTTACTTGCTTTACCTTTTACTTCTGAACTTAAGGCAACGACCTATTATGTTTGCGACTGCGCTACCGGAGCTGATGTGAATTGTGTGGCAGGAAATGATGTTAATAGTGGAACAAGCAGTAATGCTCCCTGGCAGAGTATTGCCAAAGTAATATCAGTGATTAATTCCTTGCAGGCAGGTGACGAGATACGATTTGCTAAAGGAGCTGCATGGACAGATGCAAGCTTTGGGAGTATCTACAATTTTAATGCTACCGCTGCTAGCCCTATTGTTTTTGATAGTTATGATGCTCCTTGGGGAGGAACGGCTAAACCTATTCTAACGGAGGCCAGAGCTGCTACAAATTTGTTTCATTTTGCTGATGGAGGAAATGCGGATCATGACGAAGGCTACATTATCAGAAATCTTGATTTAAGAGGAGCCGGAACTGGGCAGTGGGCTGTATTTGCTTACAATGATGCGGATTATATCACGATGGATAACCTGGATATCTCCGGTTTTGGCATCGGTGTTCATAGTGCCGGAGCTAATACTCCTAATAGTGGTGCCGACGATCAGAATCAACACATGCAGCTTTTGAATTCAAGCATTACCGATTGTTCTGATCAGGGTTTTCTCGGAGGCGGTGACGACTTGATTATTGAAGGTTGTCATTTTGAGAACAATGGATTCTCCTTGGCTATTTTTAATCACAATATTTATATCGGTGGCGATAATGGTGATAATATTATTATAAGGAACAATGAACTCTATCGATCTGCCATCGTGAATGGCAATGCCGATGGGGTCTCGCTGGTCGTGCATGGTCTTCATGACAACCTTTTAATAGAGGGGAACTATATCCACGAAGATTTAGGAATGGTCACCAGATCATGGCATTGAACAAATAAAACACTCCGCTTATAATGAAAAAATTCAATAATACCGATGAATTTCTAGCTGCTCAAACCGAATGGCAGGATGGCTTAAAGCAATTACGTTCCCTATTGGTTGCCACCGAATTGGAGGAGACCATCAAGTGGGGGATTCCGGTGTATACCATCAAGAACAAAAATGTGGTTGGACTGAGCGCTTTTAAAGACTATTTCGGTCTTTGGTTCTATCAGGGGACATTCCTAGAAGACCCCGCGCAGGTATTGATTAATGCGCAGGAAGGAAAAACTAAAGCTATGCGGCAGTGGCGTTTTTCTAACGAGGAAGATATTGATCCTGCATTAGTGACGGCTTACTTGGAAGAGGCTATCCAGAATCAAAAAGATGGGAAGGTAATCCGCCCAGCTAAACCAAAATCGGAGCTCGTTTTACCAGAAGAATTAGAGCAGTTTTTAGTAGAAAATGATAAATTAAATGCTGCTTTTCAAGAATTTACAATTGGAAAAAGAAGAGAATTTTCTGAATATATACGTGAAGCCAAACGTGCTGCAACTAAAGTGCAACGGTTGGAAAAAATACGGCCGATGATTTTGGCAGGGGAGGGGTTGAATGATCGGTATAAGTGAGGTGTGGGGTATCGTAGAAAAATTAACGGCAATATTTACCCTGCTAAGAGGATGTAGCTAATTAAGATTAGGACTACTTTGGGAAGGGGAGATAATAACAACCATCAGAATGATACAGGACATACGTGAACAAATAGAGATTGGAAATTACGGTAGAGCATTAAATAGAATTGATGATCTATTATGGAAAGATCCAGATAATGCGGAGCTAAGAGGATTAAGAGGTATTGTTTTGGTAGCACAAGGATTAAATCAAGAAGGGATAGAAGACCTGGAAACCTCTATAGCATTAGCTGATGCGGCAGAATTCAGGTATTGGAGGTCGGTAGCCTTGTTTGAAGAAAAGGAATTTGATAAATCTATAGAAGACGCAGAAAAAGCGGTACAGCTAGAAAATGAGAATTATCTGTATTTACACCATCTCATTGCATTGTATCAAAACCTAGGCCCTGTTGACAAATCAATGGAGATAATTGATCGTGTTTTATCTATTGAACCTGGAGACATCCGATCGTTAATGGCAAGAGCCTATGTGTTTATAAAAAGACAAGAGTTTGATCTGGCAATTGAGGACTATGAAGAGATAATCAAACAAGATTATTATGAGGAAGATATATTCAATAACCTTGGATATTGCTATGATCGAAAACAAGAATATGATAAAGCCCAGTTGTATTATGAAAAAGTTCTTGTGACAAATCCATACCACCAGTATGCTCTAAATAATCTAGGATTGATCTTCTGTCGTAGAGGAGGTCTCCACGAGGGTGAAAAAATGATATTGAAATCAATAGGATATGATTCCCAAAACTCCTATGCTTATAAGAATATGGGAAAGGCGAAGTTGTTACAAGGTCTTAAAGAAGAAGCCTTGCAGTATTTCTTGAAATCAAAAGCACTAGGGTATTCAGAAGCATACGATGCTGAGGTGGATGATATCTTAGCAGAAGAGTTTAATCTGTAGATTTGAAGTAAAAAATGAAAAATCAACAAACGCTGCTCTCTATTCTTTTCGTGATCTTAACGTTAAACACTGCAAAGGCTCAAAACCTGATGGGGGGCGTTGTGGGGAATGTTGGATTTAGCAAAGTGACTTCAGACGTACCCATCTCAGGGAATTATAAGGTCAAATTTACCTTGTCGGGTAATTTGGGGGTATTTCTGGAAAAGAGGATTAGCGAGAAATCGTCATTGGGAATGGAAGCCTTGTGGGTGCAAATGGAAGGCAAAGAGGTCACTAAGGATAAGGCCCTTATTGGTATTGAGGGCGAGCAGATTGTGACGGTTGGTGTTATTTCGGATAAAGCTAATCTGCATTCAAGTTACCTGGGCTTACCTTTTTATTATCGCCTTAGACTAGGGAAGTTAGGAGTGAAAGCAGGTGTGCAACCCATGATTTTTTTGTTTGCCAGCTCGAATTATGAAGCGAGTGGTGAAGTCTTTAACGAGCCTTACTTCACGGAGAGTAGGACAAAAGATATAAGCTTTAAAAGTGTTGATATTGGCCCGAAAGTCGGAGTAGACTACCAACTTAATGATAAGTTTCGCTTGCGGGTCGACTATTATCATGGCTTAACGGACATTACGATGGACTCATTTCCCTGGCAGAGAAAAAACCGGCAGTTCTGCATAGGAGCTAATTATCTTTTTGGAGGGAAGGGCTGGTAAAGAATATCTCCGGCCCTTCCCAGTAGCATTATTTCCTGTTTTCCGGTACAAAGTACGGCCGCCTTTCGTGCTGCCCCTGGTGTTCGGGGAACATGGCTGCAAAGTACTCTGTCCATCCTCCCATGCGTACCCTTACAAGTTCGAAGCGCTCGGGCTCCTGGGCAGCCATCTGGTAGGTGTCGGGGTCAACGCAAGTCACGGTGAGGAGGTTGGAACCTACCTTGCCTTCCGAATAATCCTTGATGAAACGCACCATGTCGGGTAAAGGAAAATCCTCTTTGATATTCAAATCTACAGGAGATGCGTTGGATATTTTGTGATAAATCTCCGGTGAATCCCAACTACTTAAGGCTGTATAGATGCCACGATACGTTCCTGGAATAGGCTGTGCTTGTTCCTGATGCTGAGGAATTGGCGATAAATCTTGCGGAACGGGAGCAGGGCTGAAATCCGATGGGTAAGGTTGGCCATTGCGCCGACCATCGGCGGAAGCACCACTGCCAGCGCCATCACCTACGTATCCTTCAAAGGTGCCAATGCCGGGGCAGAGGTGTATTTCCCAAGGTTTACCTTTCGTAGAGTAGTTCTGCTTGATATTTGCCAGGGTCTCTTTGAGTGGCGAAGGAGGTTGTTGGAGGACACGCATGGCCATGTCGCACATTTTCCCCGATAGCCAGGTACCTATTTCATCCACCTCAGCGTGGCCGTTGCCGAATTTGGGGAGTTGCAGCGCAATGGCTCGCCATTGTTCGTACTGTTTCGCTTGTACTGCTATTCTGGTTTTTCCTTCCAGTGTGCTGTGAGAAGGCTCCTGCATACCATAGCCCCAGTCATTGCTCAGGCAGTCTAGTAATTCGGGGAGGGTACACACCGCAGTGTCGTCAAAGACCAGTTTTTTGATGGCGTACAGAGAGTCAATCGTGGTAGCCATCCCTACAAACATAGGGGCGATGATATGGTACTTAGCGCCACCGTTGGTCAGGTCTCTTCCCGATTCTACGCATCCCTCAATCAAGGTAGATAACATAGGACTGGGGCAAATCTTCCACAAGTTGCCGTAGTTCATCAAAGTATTGTTGAAAAACTGGACAATGAACCACTCCAAATGTTTCAGGAAAATAGTTTGAAACTCAGCAAATGATTTGATTTCGCTGGCGTGTGGCGATCGGAAGGATGATTTCCAACCTCTGAGATAAATAGGTCCAGACATACTGTATTTTGCACCTTGGTTCAATGCACATTCCACCGCATCGAGCGGAGTGACATTGCTGAAGCAAAACTCCGTTTGCCCAGCTACCATAGGTTCGTAACAACCGTCGCTGGCAAAATCTCTGGCAGCTTCCAGGGGTAGGCCTGAAAATTCGTGAAGCCCTTTTATCATTCTTTCTTCCTGGAACAGGATAGGGTGAGCACCACCGCTGAGTATGGCTTTGGCAGCTTCCTCTAACAGCGCTTTGTCCATGCCTTTGTAAATGCGTAAAGATAGACAAGGTGCATTCAAGGGTAATCTCCTGGAAGCTTTTAATGCCATCATCGTGATAGCATTAGCGCCCGGTTTGGGTTTTTTCCCTGAAGTAGGAAGAGAACCACCGACCGTCAATTGCTGAACCCATTGATTGATGCCGCCACCCTGAGGGAAGTTGCCGCCAATGTAAGAGACGGCAGTCGTCCCATAGCTCACATGATCAGTAGCATAATGACGGTTGTGTAGCGCTTTTTCTCCCAGCTTGATCCAAAAAGCTTCGATGATTTCTTGCGCACTTTCTTCGCTGATATTGTCATTTTTGTAAAAATCAATCAGTAGTTGATCGAGTCGACCGACGGCTACGGGATTGCCCGTTAAGTGAAAGCAGGCGTGCATGGTGAACACCAACTGGGTGGCTTCCAGAAAGGTCTCTGGTGGTTGGGTCATTAGTTTATTTGCACGCTTGGCAATACCTAGAAGGTTTTGCTGTTCGTTGGGGCGGTCTTTCAAGTCTTTGGCCATCTGGGTCGCCAAATTGGAATAGTTGCTTAACCAACTCTGTACACCCTCCAATGCTAATCGGGAGGACGTGTAAAATGTTTTAGTTTCTCCCTTTGCTTTTTCTTCGCGGGCCGTGATGTCGGCTATTAATGCACCTAAACCCATTTTAAGCATCTTCTTGTGATCAGGCACAATGTGTCCCATCGCAGAAGACTCGTCGAGCATCAACGAAAAGGCGAATTGCTTTTCGTCATCTCTCAGGTAAGGCATGACTTCTTTGCCACGACCGAGAGATAGTTCAGGCATGATACCAAAGAGAATGTCCTGTGGATCAATCCTGAATTGATCCGCTTGCCAGGCATACATTTCCGGTGTTTGTGGATAGTGAGGATTGGTATTGACCAGGCTGAGGCTTTTTTTAATAGCCATTCCCTTTCGGATAGGGATGGGAGCTTTCATTACCCACTTTTCCCCTTTATCCAAGTAATGACTTAAATGTTGCATTTCGGGAATGTTCCTGACCTGGTACCAGTGGTCTCGCCAGAGTGAAAAGATATTCCCGATGAGGTGCAAAATGCGTTGGGAAGGAGGATCAGGATAGCGATCAGTGCCCATCACTGTCAGGTAATCGTTGGAGTTGTAGAACATCCAACCGTTTTTACTCCTGGTAGCCCAGTGTGGGTCGGTTGAGAAATCTTTTTTGTCAAGCCCTTGCTTAAGTTCTAATTCCTTGGTGTTTGGCAGGTAGTAATAACCACCAGCTATACCTTGGACATTGTTCAATAAATTATCAGGTGCTGCGCCATGTCCGTGACCAGCCATGCTGTGCATAATTTGCTCCATGGCATCTGTATCATTGGCGTAAGCTACAAAGTAGATGCCTTTTTCACGACCAGCCCCTGTTTTGGATTTGCCAAAGGGCAATGCTTGCCGGACAAGTTTGATGTTTTCGCGTTGGTTGTTGTAGACGCGGGCGCGTTGGATATGGCTTCGTTTATCATCATCAGGGATGATGACGGCATCTCCATTCCTGCCGATGACCTCGTCTTTGGCATCCGTATTAAGGCGAGCAAAATACTGCCAGTCGACGTTGAATTTTTGTACAAAAGCCCAACTGCTACCAGCATAGGCATTATCATCTGCTCGAATAATAGATCCTACTACCTGGGCGGGATCAGAGGGGCTGGTTATACCATCGTAGTAATGGCGGTCCAGGATTTTACGATCACTACTCATTTCGCCTGTGGTGGCAGCGATATCACTGATATAGTCATCTAAGCCAGCTAAGACCATCTCCTTTAACTGCTCACAGTTTTCCCGAGCCTCTGATTTAAGGTAAAAAAAGAGGTCGCTCTGGGTGTCCTTAAAGTAATCTGTTTGTTTCAGTATGGTAGAAGAACCAGGGGCGCCAGGAGGAACTTTACCCGTCCACTTTTTCCAAAGTTTACTGGAAAATCCGGCCACTATCCGGGAGGTAGTTGCCATACTTTCTGCTCTTTGAGTAATGATTTTGACGAGTTGTAGGATAGCTTTCTCGCTATTTTTACCGGCTCGATTGAGTTGGATGGTGAGGAATATGCCGTGAGCAGGCATATAGAGCAATCCGGGCTGTGCAAGCTTATATACGGCTTGTACACGATCCGGAGTGATGGAATCAGGTTTAGATTTTTTCACACGAAAAAGGCTTTAAAAGACTTACTTCAGTAGAATTAAGTCTAATATTTGAATATGGTGGAAGCAAATTTCGCTTCCATTAGGTTTTGTGTGATTAAGGTAGTGAAATGTTATGAATATTAAAGTTTTCTAGGTGGTTCTTCTTTGATTCTAATGTGCTCCTGCTACCTCAATAACAATACATCTCCCTCCAAAATATCGGACGAACCATCTGCATAGCTCACTTCAATGAAATAGACGTAAGTGCCAGCTCCCATAATCTGGCCACGAAAAGTGCCGTTCCAAAAGCGATTCTGTTCAGAAGGGGCAATGTCATTGTCTTCGTAGACCAATTCCCCCCAACGGTCAAAGATGAGGAAGCGCTGAATCAGCGTCCCAGGGTCGCCATTGGTGAAGATTTGGAAACGATCGTTGACGCCGTCATTATTGGGCGAAAAGACATTGGGGACATAAATAGGGCAGTTGCCTTCCAATAGAACAATGGTCGAATCTACGGCACAACCCAGTTCATCCTGAACGGAGATATTATAGGTTCCCGCAGTCAAATTGGAGAAGTTATTAGCTGCTTGTGGAGTGGCTCCGGTAATTGTATAGCTCAAAGTCCCCGTGCCTCCATCTGCTTGAATCTCCAACGCGCCATTGTCTAAATTACAATCAGGGCGAGTGATATTTAAGGCTACAATGTCGGGAAGATCAACTGCTGCCTCTACTATCACCATTTGGCTGGCGGTACAGCCCATTGCATCTTCTATGACAATATTGTAGCTGCCAGCGGCCAATTCAATAAATTGATTGTCAGTTTGAAAAGCCAGGCCGTCGAGAGAATACATTAGGTTACCATTTACCCCGCTGGCTTGGATGTTGATGCTACCATCATTGCCTTGGCAGCTGGCGGGTTGGCTGGTGATAGCCATGATTTGCGGGCCATTATCTGTTTGTAATACTTGTACTGATGCTGTAGTAAGGCATCCGATGGCATCCACGACGGAAACGGTATAATCTCCTGCGGCCAAACTGGGAAAAGTATTACTGGATTGATAAGCAGTGCCGTCGACGGAGTATCGCAAGAGCCCCATACCGCCACTTGCGATAATGATCAGGCTGCCGTCTCCATCTAGGCAAGAGGCTTCCTGCATGTCAATCATATCAATACTCGGGCCAGGCTGCGTTTGCATAACCTCCGTGTTCTGAGTAACGTTACAGCCCTGCTCATCCTGAACGGTAACCAGGTAGCTTCCTGCTGGTAGGTTGGAGAAGGTATTTGTAGTAGAGAAATCCGTGCCATCTATTGAATAACTTAACTGCCCGTTGCCACCGCTAGCCGTAATTGTGATGCTGCCAGTAGCACCACCACATGGGGTCTCCGTTGTAGCGATGTCGTCAATTTGCGGTGCATCTGCGCCTTCAATCGTAATCAGATTAGAAACAATTATGCAGCCTCCTTCCATGTTTAAGTTGACTTGGTAATCGCCGGGTTGATCTACTTCTAATTCCAGGGTTTCAAGCGCTGTCAGGAAATTTCCGTCAAGGGTCCAGTAATAGCTCTGGATGTTTTGCCCAAGGGTATTAACGTTGGCGGTAATGAGAGTTGATGTTCCCGGACAAATAGGTGTGTTTGCCTCGGCTGTAAGTTCCACCGACCAGTTGGGGACACTGGCGAACTCAGGGAAATTATAAGCAAAAACATCATCGTAGATCATGCTTACGGTACTATTGAAATCAGCTTGGTACAGATCGTTAAAATTGGAGCCGTTATAGGCTGTTTCGGGTTGTACAAGGCGGCCGATTTTTACCCTGCTGGTATTATTTATGTTACCTGCATCGTAAATGTGATAGACATAACCGTCGGGAGCTTTTTTTAGCCCACCACCTCTGAGGCTGCCGCCAAAATTTCGCATTTGGGGCGCGGTGCCGCCGTTTACGGGTACTTGATACAGGGCACTGGGGGAATAGGACGCATAATAGATGAAATTCCCGCCAGGTGAAAACTCCAAGTCGTACAAGGTGCCCAAAGAGAGGGAGGCAACGACGTTACCTTGACCGTTAAAAGCACCTGTAGTGGTATTGAACGTATTGGTAAATACCTGGCTAGGCGAGCCCGAAACGGAGAACCCTACGATGACATCGTCAACACTTTCATCATCAACGTAGGTCATGTTCATAATGGGAGAATAAGGATTATTGGTCACAGCCGGAGCGAAATTATAAGTGGCATTAAACGAAATACCACTAGGATCAATACGGTATACTACGTAATCAGACCCATTGGCAGTAGGAACGAGTAAGCGTACGACCAGCCAGGAAACAAAGGGATCCGTTTTACTCGGAATTACGAGTAGCCCTTCTCCAACACTGAGGTTTCCATTGGGGCCTGGCAGCGGAGTGACAGGGGAGAAACCACCGCCTACGGTGTAAAGCCGGTAGGTTACGGGGCCGCTGGTGCTGCCATTGTACACACCCGTTGGATTGGAAAAGATATAATATTGGTTGAACGGGCACACTGGATTAACCGCAATCACTACTGCTTGTGACGAAGAGGGGTTGGCCCCTAATCCTCCTGCTGGCGTAATGTCTTGGTGGTTGGCATCAAAAACCTCATCACCGTCGGTGTAGAACAGTAGGTCGCCGGTCTCTGGGTTGGAGACAACGCCCCAGCCCTCAAAGCCGTTGTTGCCGTCGATGTTGCTAGGCGGTGGAGTGATGCTGGGTGGTGCTTGGGCCGTATTGTAAAGAGCTAGCCCATTAGGGAAAAAATCAAGGGTGGCATTGGTGGTGTTACTCGGAGCATTAGTCCTGCCCATCACCCAATGGCGTTCTTGGTATTGGCCAAAAATCACGGATAAGCTAAGCAGGTAGAAGAGTGGGAGCGCGATAAATGTTTTCATAGCAACGAATTTAGGGAGTTCATGAAAAATAACCTACTCACGTTGCTACAACTTTCCCTTTAGGTAACCTTGTTTCCTTCGTTTTTACAAAAAGATTTGCCCCCGTAAATAAGTAATGGCTTGCCCTTCCAGTAAAATGCGGTCACCCTGGAGGGTACAATGAAGGATGCCTTCTCGTTGGCTGATTTGGCGAGCTTCCAAAGATTGCTTTCCTAGTTTTTTAGCCCAATAAGGCGTCATCAAAGTGTGGGCTGACCCCGTCACCGGGTCTTCGTTGATGCCAAAACGGGGATAAAAACAACGGGAAACAAAGTCTACCTCATCACCGGGAGCGGAGACGATAATTCCTCGTACATCAAATTCCATCAAGGCATTGAAATTTGGAGTTATTTTAGCAACCTGAGCCTGATTGCTGGCAATGACAAGCAAGTCGTCATTACCCATGATTGCTTCTGAAATGGAAATACCTAAAGCACTTTCTATGTTCGGGGGAATACTTATCGAAGTTCCTGCATCCGCTGGAAAGTTAAGGCGATAGCCTTTTTCAAGGCGTTCTACTTCGAGGATGCCACTTAGACTGCTAAAGCGAATGGTTTTCGCTGTCAGGCCAATTTCCTGGAATAAAACATGGGCAGCGGCCAAGGTAGCGTGGCCACACAAGCGTACTTCTTTATTCGGTGTAAACCATCGTAGCGGGATAGCCCCATTTTCTTCAGGAAGGAAAAAGGCAGTCTCTGAAAGGTTATTTTCTCCAGCAATGGCTTGTAGCTTTTCATCAGACAACCATTTGTCAAGCGGTATAATGGCTGCCGGGTTACCACGGAGTAATTCGTGATGAAAAGCGTCAACTTGATAGATACGTAAAGCCATGTTTCTTATTTTAATTCATAACAACGACATTCACCCGCCTGTAGATTCATGAGGATGATTTCTCCGGCATTGGCCAGTGCATTTTCATGGAAACTAGGTGTTTGACTAGAGAAAATCCCTAATGCTTGCTTGGTTCCCTCGGGTATGGTCACTGTGCGTGGTTTTACAACTTGTTCCTCGGCAAGGTTGACAATGAAAAGGTGAGTAGGCCTATCTTGCTGTGTCCACGCGATGAGCAAATCCTTGCCGCTGGGGTCGGGGGCTTTGAGCCATTGGGTGCCGGTGCCTTCTATGGTCGGATAAATTTGTTCGCTCAATGCACGAATGCGGGAGAGTTGGTCAAAAAGCTCGCCGTTTTTTCCCCACTGATATGGGCCGCTAGTGGCTTTGGGGCCTTCATCAAGGTGAAAGACGTATAGTTTGGTATAATGCTCGTTGGGTGCAGGTTCATGGTGGATATCTCGTTGCTCGAAACCTAAGCCTTGGTAGGAGGGGAGCGCTGGTAAAAATAGCCCAATAAACAGGCGTGCTGCATTGCCATGCCGATAGAAAAGATCAAAGCGAGGATCATCCTTGTCGCCCGTCATGATCGTGAAGTTAGGCACCACCTCGTGTTCTTGCGCAATGGAAAGGTAGCGATGGAAGTTGTCCATGAATTCCGGGCTGCCTACGACCATACTTTGCAAATCTCCAAGGGTAGTATCGGCTTTGCTGGCCTCCAAATGAGCGACTTCATCACCATAGGCCATCACATTAGGGGGCGCGAGAAAGCTTTCGGCGAAGTAACCAAAATAAGGCACTTGCTTACCGATGTACTCCTTTACCGCGCCAAGCGGATCATAGAAGGCATCAGGTGTGGTGGGAACACCCTCGGGCCGCATCTGTACATGAGACATGTCCCCACGCATGAAATCCAGGTTGTAAGCAGCTTGAATATTGGCATAATGCTGGCAAAAGTATTCCCAAACAGACTTGCGCGGTTGTGTGAAGTCAATGGCCCAGTCGCGGTTGTTATTCAATCGTTCATAAAACTTAAAGCGACTTAATGGGCCGAATACCCGCGACATTTTTTCGGGCTGCGTGATGCGATAATCTCGCCATTCGCGGCCAGCATGATCAACCACGCGGGCCGCAGGGTCAGGGTCTACTTCAAGGCCACGGTAAGGTGGTGCCATCGTTGCGGGGACGGGCTCGTAGCCTAGTCTATAGAGCCAATCCACGAGGCTGGCTCGCCGGTCTTGCCGTTGTTGGTACTGGTCTGGTTGGCCGAAAAGGGTGCATAGGCGTGCTTCTTCTCCGTATTCCTCTCCGTAGAATTCAGTGATTTCTTGAGGGTAGGGCTTGCCAAAATCAGCGCTGCCATTGCGGATCAACCACGACATGATTGCGCCTTGGATTTTTTCGTGCAAATTGGCGGAGTGATCCAGTATTTTATCGTCTTTGCGTTGGAGCCATTCAAAGTAGTGAGGCTGAGCGAGTACCATCTCGGCGTAGCGATCGGCGTGAGGGATGACGTCCATGCCCACTGTTTTGCCCATCGCGTGGAGGAGGTTGATCACTACTTTGAGTTGTTTCTCTACCGTATTCAATTGAGGAACCAAGTGGTAAAGTTCCTGGCTGAAAAACTCGGGGTTAATATTCCAGGAGGCCATACCATAAAGGCTGGAGACAACGCCGGGTTCCCACATGGGCAGCAGATGGATGCTGGACTGGCTGGCCGGTAGCGTCAGTGCATATTTTACGACGTTCCAAAACGATTGAATAGTGCGCACATTGATGCCTACCATGTTGACGTTTCTGATCCAGTCGGGCTCCGTTTTGTCAGCTATTGGGCTGGGAAAGGTCGCACTTGCATTTAGCGCGGTTGTCAAGGCATTTACTCCTAGTCGCTGAGCCAGCGTTTCCAGAACTTTTTGACCACTGAGTTGCACCGCTTGTTCGGGAAGTAGGCCGTGCACAAAACTTGTTTGTTGTTGGGCATAGGCTCGTAACTGAGTCGCACCATTAGCTATCCAAGCGGATTGGAAGTTGCTATACGTTTGATCAGTGGGCATGTGAGTTGTTTTAAACAAAAAAAGGAATCCGTAAATGTACGAACTCCTTTTGCATAAAAAATATATTCTACGGTCTACTCTGCCATCAGAATGAACTTATTCTTTTTGCCATTCTCTACCATGACGAAACGTCCGTGCAACAAGTGCTCGGAAGTGGCGGTAGCATCTACACTGCTCACCTTTTCTTTGTTGATGCTTACAGCGTTGTTTTGAATAGCTCTGCGAGCTTCACTTTTGGAAGCTACCATCGTGGTATGTTCCGCCATCAAGTCGATAAGAGAAACGCCGTTGGCGATCAAGTCGCGTGAGATAGTGAAACTAGGTATTTCACCGGCTACCATTTTTAGTGATGCCGCGTCCAAACTGTTTAAATCATCGGCGCCTGCCTTTTTGTTGAACAGCAGGTTGGATACCTTTTTAACGGCAGTAAAATCGTCTTCAGAGTGAACTCTTACGGTCAACTCTTCGGCTAGTAGTGCTTTCAACTGACGCGGATTGCTACCGTGCTCTTGCTCCAGCGCTTCTACTTCTTCTTGTGATTTGAGGGTGAAGTAGCGCAAGAATTTAGGAAGGTCACGGTCGTCAGCGTTGAGCCAAAACTGGTAGAACTCGTAAGGAGAAGTCAATTCAGGATCAAGCCAAATGTTACCCGCTTCACTTTTTCCAAACTTAGAGCCATCGGATTTGGTAAGCAATGGAGTGGTACAAGCGTAGGCTTTAGCATCGGTAAGGTTACGACGAATGAATTCTGTACCAGAGGTAATATTCCCCCACTGGTCAGAGCCGCCCATTTGCACCCGACAGCCGTGGTCTTCGTAGAGTCGCTGGAAATCGTAAGCCTGTAACAGCTGGTAGCTAAATTCGGTAAACGAAAGGCCGGTTTCCAAACGCTTTTTTACCGAGTCCTTCGACATCATATAGCTCACCGTCAGGGTTTTGCCCACATCACGGAGAAACTGCAAAATGTTCATCTCTCGGTAAAAGTCAAGGTTGTTAACGAGGATAGCTGCATTGGGGCCATCGAAATCGAGGAGCTTCTCCATCTGTTTCGTCTGGTGGGCAAGGTTGTTATCCAGTTCGTCGTAAGACTTTAATGACCTTTCCTGGTCTTTAAAAGAAGGGTCACCAATGCGTCCGGTAGCACCACCCATAAGTACGATAGGCTGATGGCCGGATTTTTGCCAAAAAGTGAGCAGCATGATCTGGACAAAGTTGCCAATGGTCATAGAAGGGGCTGTGGGGTCAAAGCCTATATAACCCGTGGTAGGCGCGGAGGTGAGGAAGTTATCTAGTCCCGGAGTGCTATCGTGAAGCATACCCCGCCATTGTAATTCATTCAAAAAGTCCATCGTTCTTGTTTTTAGCGCCGCAAATATAGTATTTGTTCCGGGGTTAACAATTGCCTTTAGAGCAGAGTTCCATTTCTTTCCTGTATATTCGCGCCAATATGAATTTCTCCTACTTCATAGCCCGTAAAGTAGCCACTGGTGGTGGCCAATCTTTCTCTCGCATGATCATTCGGATCGCGGTGATTGCTGTAGCAGTTAGTATGACGGTAATGATCCTGGCATCCTCGCTGATCGCTGGGTTTAAGGAGGAAATTGCAGAAAAGATTTTTGGCTTTTGGGGGCATATCCATATTACACATCCCAATCAAAGTCGATCTATAACAGAAGTTTATCCTGTTGATCTTAATCAGCCTTTTTATCCAGATATTGCTTCGGTAGGGCAGGTTGATTACCTTGCTCATGAGCGTTGGTTTGGCCAAACGGTACAACGGGAGACGAAGACCAATGGAGGTATTCGCCACATTCAGTCTTATGCGCTTTACTCGGGGATCATTCGTGCCAATGACGAACTCGAAGGAATTATCTTAAAAGGAATTGGACATGATTTTGACTGGCAATTTCTGGATAAATACCTGAAAGAAGGCCAGCCGCTCTCTATGCCCGATTCAACAATGGGCAATGGTATTTTGATCTCGCAGTATACCGCAGATCGTCTGAAACTTAAGGTAGGTGATAAATTTTCGGTCTTTTTCGTTTCCAGTAGGTATGAACAGCTAGAGCGTCGATTTACGGTAGAGGGAATTTACCGTACCGGCCTTGAAGAGTATGACCGGCAGTTTGCACTTGTAGATATACGGAAGATTCAACAAATTCTAGGTTGGACAGAAGAGCAAGTTACTGGTTTTGAGGTCTTTGTTGACGATATTGATGACCTCGGCCCCCTGACGGAATACATTTATTATGAGGAGTTACCTGATAGCCTCTATGCAGAAAGTATCAAGGAAAAAATGCGCGCCATCTTCGACTGGCTCGATCTGCAAGATGTAAACGAATGGGTGATAATTGGCTTGATGTTAGTCGTTTCAATCATTAATATGATTACAGCCTTGCTGATTTTGATCCTAGAGCGCACCAACATGATCGGTACGCTCAAATCATTAGGATCGAGCAACTGGTCTATCCGGAGGATATTCCTTTACTATGCTGGATATATCATTTTGGTAGGACTTTTCTGGGGCAACCTCATAGGACTAGGCCTTTGCTATATTCAAGATACGTTTGGTCTGATCACTTTGGATGAAACCAATTATTATCTCTCGGTTGCGCCAATCAAAATCCAGTGGGGGAGTGTTTTACTCCTAAATATAGGAACGTTGGTCATTACTTTACTTTTCCTCATCCTTCCTTCTTACCTCGTTTCCCGGATTGATCCGGTGAAGGCGATTCGGTTTAAGTAAGCTTTTTGTTCAAGTCGGAGGTGGGAAATCAGAAATCGGAAGTAAATGAATGAGCTAAAGGTGAGTAATCCTGATTTATCTTCGTGTACTTAGTTACTTCCGACTTCCCAATTCCGCTTTCCGACCTCAAACTCAGTCCCTCAAAAATTCCAACTCATTATTATTATCCAATTGTACCATAATGGTTGGTCTTCCTGTACTGGCTTCGCGTGGTCTATATTTAGCGACGTAATCCACTGATCCTATAATATCAGAACGGACTCTCCCGAAATGATCGGGGTAGGGACTGTTGTCAAAGTGAGCGACAGTGGTGGCTAGTGGCCGGCCCATCATTTTGATAAGACCTTTGCAGTACTGGTCGCGTACTACTCTGGCAGCCATTCGGCCATCGGGCTGTAGACTGTTAGATCGAATGTGGGGCCCGGCTTCTGTGAGGATTGTTAGTGGGCGAAAGTGAAAAGAGAGTAGCGTCTCAAGACGCGGATGAAGTCTGGGAGCGTGTTCCTTGAGCATTTCCAACGAAGAGAAAAGAATTTCAAAAGTCGTTTCACCCTGTCCTCTTTTGAGTCGTTTTAACCGTTCAATAGCTACGGGGTCATCCGCCAAGCAGGCGACGCACCACAAAGCATCGGTGGGTAATAAAAGTAGTCCTTCATTTTCAAGCACGGCCGCCGCTCCTTCCAGATCGTAGCGTTGAATCATAAAACTGGCAGCTTGTTGAGTAGTTGTCATGAGCATATTCAAATAGTTTGTTGCTACACTGTGCATTTACTGCCCTAAATAACTGGGGGCACACAGGTGCGGTTCATCCTGAGAAAGCATCTCGAAAAACGTATCTAAGCCTATACTTAGTTTGTTAGCATAGTCATTTTATTGACCATACACTCAAGCCTTTGTAATGGCTGGAAATGTCCAATATGTTACGAACCTGAAATTAAGCCGCCGGATTGTAGGTATATTACCTATTTTAGCACGATTAATGCAGCGACTGTCTTTGGGATAAGCGAGTTGTAAAACAATTTTAGGTATGTTAATACATACCGATTAGCTTTTGGGAGCTGTTTAATACTACGAGTTGATAATCTACGCCTATATGAACTTTTTTTTTCCGGCTGTATTGTTTTGTTAACTTTAAAAAATAGCGTTTTGCGAGAAAACTACCTTACACACCGTTTCTTTCTGATGATCTCTCTGCTTTGTATTGTGCACGGAGTTCAAGCTGCCCACCTGATTGGCGGCGAAATTACCTACAACTGTTTAGGCGTTAGCACTGGTAACCCTAACTCCAATACTTACGAATTCACGATTAATGTATTCAGAGATTGCCAAAGTGGGGGATCAGAATTTGATAGCCCTACTTTTTTTGTCAATATGCACATTACTGTTTATCAAGGCAGTAATCAGTTTGGTGTATACTATCTGGAGGCACCAGTGGTTGAGCAAGTGGATATTGAAGAAAATATTGGGAATCCTTGTATCGTCGTACCCTCGAATGTTTGTGTAGAGCAGGGGACCTATACCTTTGAGTTGGATTTGCCCAGAGTGGGAGAGTCCTACCATATTGTCTATCAGCGCTGCTGCCGAAACAATACCATCAATAATATCCTGTCACCAGAATCATCAGGGAGCACCTACACGATAGAGCTTACTCCTGAAGCACAATCGTTGTGTAATAGTTCGCCTTCTTTTCAGGATTATCCTCCTGCTATTTTATGTGCTGGGCAGCCATTTTCGTATGATTTTTCGGCAACTGATGCCGATGGAGACCAATTGGTTTACGAATTTTGTAGCCCTTATTTAGGCGGCGGCAACAGTGGTGGAGGGGGCGATCCCAATGGCGTAGCGCCTGATCCTGATTTACCACCTCCTTTTAATAATGTCATCTTTCTTGCACCAACTTACACATCGACCAGCCCCTTGGGAGATGGAGCTGATTTTGAACTGAATGGTACTACGGGGCTAATGACAGGCTTGCCTCAATTTGAGGGCCAGTTCGTCGTTGGTGTCTGTGTATCGGAATTTCGTAACGGTGTATTATTGAGTACTGTCCGTAGGGATTTTCAATTCAACGTGACCAGCTGTGAAATTACGGTCTTCGCTGAAATTGACCGCGACTCGATTGTAGGAGGGGATATCTATGTGGTTTCTTCTTGTGGGGAAACAGAGGTAACATTGACCAACGAGTCGGGGCTACCGGCTTTTATTGATAGTTATCAATGGTTGTTTCCGCTAGGCGTTAATTCGATTGAAGGGGCCGACCGTGATTTTACCTATGATTTTCCTGGTGTGGGAACTTATGAGGGAATAATGGTCGTGAATCCGGGATCTACGGGCTGTACAGATACTGCTCAGGTATTAGTAAATATTTTTCCAGGTTTAGAAAGTGAATTTGCCTTTGAATATGATACCTGCGTAGCTGATGCTGTTAATTTCACCAACCTGAGTACGAGCTTGGGGAGCCAGGCTATCGTTTCTAATCAATGGCGCTATGGAAATGGGCAAGCAGAGGATGTTTTTCAAAATAATCACCTCTACGTTGATCCGGGAGCCTATAATGTAGAACTAGAAATAAGGGATGAGAATGGTTGTGTGGATGTTAGCTCCCAAGTGCTGAGCTATTTTCCTGTGCCGGATTTGATTGTTATTTCTCCTAGTGAATTTCGAGGATGCGTGCCGGCAGAGATATTTTTTGACAACCTTAGTTTTCCTATTAATGATACTTACATCTTTGATTGGGAATTTGGAGACGGGGGGCTTGGCGAGGATTTAAGTCCTACCTATTTGTACGAAACGCCGGGGCTTTATACTGTTTCATTGGCCATTACCAGCCCGTTGGGCTGTACAACGGATACCACTTTTACAGATTTAATACTCATGGAAGCAGCGCCTACGCCTGGGTTTAGTGTTACACCTGACCTGCTGACTAATTTTGCATCGGAGCTTCAGGTTGTAGATGAATCATTAGGAGCTTATCGTTGGTTTTATGATTTTAACGGAGAGGCAACCAGTCTACTACCTGAGCCAATTCATGTTTTCCGAGATACTGGTCAAGCCTACATTACTCAGGTTGTGACCCACCCCAGTGGTTGTGTTGACTCATTGACACAGTTTGTAGATATTAAACCAGAGATAACCTTTTATTTTCCTAATGCTTTCACTCCGAATGGGGACGGCCTGAATGATGATTTTAAACCTAAAGGGTTTACTCGGGGTTTTAAAAGCTACAGTATGAAGGTTTGGAATCGATGGGGCGAACCACTCTTTACGGGTACAGATCCCCTAAGGGGCTGGAACGGCCAAAAAAACAATACTGGTCGTGATCAGCCACCAGGTATGTATTTATACGAGGCGATTTTAATTGGCCCACGAGGAGAAAAAATGGATTACAAAGGCATGATTACTTTAATTAGGTAGAGATATGAGGAACCGTAGGATACGTAGTTTTCTATTATTGGTAATGATGGTGCTGGTAGGCTTACCGCTGTTACAGGCTCGCCACATTATAGGAGGCGTGATGTCCTACGAGTGTTTAGGTAATAATCGCTATCAATTCACGCTGCGCGTATACCGGGATTGCAACTGTACGATGTGTGCACAGTTGGATCCTTCAGCTGAAATTGGGATTTACCGTTGCAGCAGCGCCAATAATTGTGAAGGGCAATCGCAAGCACAGCCCTATGGGTCGGTGAGTGTGCCCCTTTCTTCTCAGTCATTTGTTGAAGAACCAGATTACCCCTGTCTTATTCCTCCTAATGTCTGTGGACAGGAAGGTGTTTACATATTTACCCTTGATTTGCCCGTCTCTAGCAACAGTTATTTTATATCCTACCAGCGCTGTTGTCGTAATGAGACTATCAATAATATCATTAACCCCGATGATTCCGGAGCAACTTATACGATAGAACTGACGCCTACGGCACAATTGGTTTGTAATAGCAGTCCTTCCTTTGATACTTATCCTCCGATCATTATTTGCAACAATGCGCCTTTGGCTTATGACCATTCAGCTACTGACCCTGATGGAGATATGCTCGTTTACGAATTTTGTGCACCACTTTTAGGAGGCGGCCCTGATCTTGATCCATTGTTTTACAATACCTGTAGTGGCGCCAACCCTATCCCGGCTTGCCCTCCACCATATAATACGGTCACTTTTCAGGCCCCTAACTATACGGCTACCAGCCCAATGGGCGGATCTCCTTCGATTAGTATTGACCCCATGACAGGGATGATTACGGGTACGCCTCAGTTTGAGGGGCAATTCGTAGTGGGGGTTTGTGTCTCAGAGTATCGAAATGGTCTTTTGCTAAGTAAGGTTTTCCGTGATTTTCAGTTCAATGTTGCCAACTGTGACCCTACGGTAGTAGCCGATATTGAAGAAGATATACAAATTAGCGATCAGGAGTTTGTGGTGAACTCTTGTGGTGATTACACGATAGACCTCGTTAATCAGAGTTTTCAGGAAGCCTATATTGATAATTTTGAGTGGACGTTTGACGTAGGTAGTGGTGAAGTGGAGACTTTTGATGAATGGAATCCGAGTATTACTTTTCCAGGCGTAGGAACTTATGAAGGGCAGCTCATTCTAAATGAGAATACCGATTGTGGAGATACTGCCAGGATTTTTGTAAATATTTACCCTGCTATTGAGGCAGATTTTAGTTTTGCCTATGATACTTGTGTAGCTGGGCCTGTTAGTTTTACAGACCTTTCAGAAACAGGATCTTGTTGTTTGACGGATTGGAATTGGGATTTCGGAGATGGACAAAATAGCGGTTTGCAAAATCCTGACCATATTTACCAGCAGCCTGGTGATATTCCTATAACCCTTACCGTTCAGGATACAAATGAATGCGTTGCCAGTTCGACACAAATTCTTAATTATTACCCGGTGCCGGCCTTGATTGTCATTGCACCCAGCGCAGAAATTGAATGCCAGCCTGCGGAAATCTTCTTTGACAACTTATCATTTCCAATTGACACAACCTATTCTATTGTGTGGGATTTTGGAGATGGTGAGTTTGGTAGTGCTATTAGCCCATTTCACACTTATGAAGATCCGGGAGTGTATACGGTTAGTGTGGATATAACATCTCCTTTAGGATGCCAGATCGATACGACATTTAATAGTCTGATTACTGTTTTACCTTCCCCTGTTGCAGGGTTCTCCTATGCTCCGGACCAGCCAAGCAACTTGTTTCCGGAGGTGCAGTTTACCGATGAGTCGGAAGGAGCTATAGCCTGGAATTGGGATTTTAGTGCTAATCCAGGAAGTGCTCTGCCAAGTCCGCTGTTTGTTTTCCCTGATACAGGCCTTTATTTGGTAACCCAAGTAGTTACGCACCCAAGCGGTTGTACGGATACCGTCCAGACTGTTATTGATGTAATTCCGGAAATCCGCTATTACTTGCCCAATGCTTTTACGCCTAACGGCGATGGAACGAATGATACTTTCCGAGGGAAAGGCTTTTTGGAAGGAGCAACGGCCTTTCAATTTATGATCTGGAACCGTTGGGGAGAGCCTATGTTTGAGACCAACGATCCACTTGCTGCGTGGAATGGCCAGAAAAACAATGTAGGCCAAGAGGCTCCTCCTGGCGTATACCTTGTTGTTGTGAGGTTTAAGGGCCCAAGAGGAGAACCAATTGAAATGAAAGGGTATGCTACCTTGATTCGATGAAAAATTCATCTTAAAACATTTGTTTTACAACTAAAAGTCTTACCTTTGCCCATCGTTTGAGAAATGAAGCATGTTTATTGTTTTTTGCAGTGTCTCTGAAAGGCATAATTGTTGGCAAGAAGGACTGCATTAAAATTAAGCAATAAACCTCTGAGTTCGATCCGTACACGCTAAGGCTTAAAAAAATAGGACAAAGAATGGATGCCATTAAATTTGTACACGAACAGTTGACTCCCAGCAGCGATCTACCCGATTTTCGCGCCGGTGACAACGTAATTGTAAGTTATAAAATTCGCGAAGGAGACAAGGAGCGTATTCAGGACTTCCGTGGAGATGTTATTCAGATTAAAGGTGAGGGTTCTACTCGTACTTTTACTGTGCGTAAGATTTCCAATGGAGTAGGTGTTGAGCGTATTTTCCCTATTTCTTCTCCAAATATTGCTGAGATTAAGGTTACCAAGCACGGTAAAGTGCGTCGTTCCCGCTTGTACTACCTGCGTGATCGGGTGGGTAAGAAAGCGCGTATCAAAGAGCGTCGTCGTCTTTAATAGCAGTTATTTTACAGCATAGCTGTAGAGAAAGCCGGATCAGTTTACTGATCCGGCTTTCCTTGTTTTAGGAAAACAATAATAATTTTTTCAGTGCGTTTTGAATTCGTTGGATCAATATATTGTTATCCAATAGCCTTTAACTTCCTATTTTTCTCTTCCCCAGTACCAAATCATCCCTGAAATTGCTTAAATTTCACAATTGATTCCAATGACTTTCGAAAGATGGTTCATTAGGGTCAGTAATTGGTATACAGATGTCTATGGTTAATCCACGCCTTTGGTTTTTAAACTACCCTCATATGAAGCAATCCACAACTATTCTCTTTGCCTTGTTGCTATTCAGTAGCCTTTATTCAGCATTAGCTGCGCAAAACTGTGAACAGTATATCTCTCACAATGCGGTCATTGGAGGTACTCATGTTTTACGTTCAGATCAGACGACAGTCGTTGTTAGGGGGAATTACTCCTATGCAATCATGTTGAGTTCAGACGATAAAGGTATCACTGCTACTATGGAATCCAGTGGAGGTGTAGAGTTCAATCAGGACGATGAGGTCATCTTTATGGATGCTAACCAGGTACGTCGAAGCTATCGATTCATTGGTATGGGAGAAATGGAACGCCGAGGGGGAATACCAGTGCAAACAAATATTCTTCAGCTTGATATGACGGCGTTGCAGTGGTTCTCGGAAAATAATATTACCACGATCTATTTGAAGAACAATATCAGCAATGAGATGAGGAAGTTCTCGCTGACGCCAAATCGATTGAAAGAATTCAACAGCCTGGCCCGCTGTTTTTATGAAGTACTTGATCCTAATAAAGTCGTTGATAAAGGAGAGGCTGGTTTGTTGATCCCGTCGGCTAATCCGGGGGCTCGTACCTCTTCTACAGCAGCAGCAAATAGTGGATTAGCTAATACCGGCCGTGCTACGCCTTCAGCGCCTACTTCTGATGATGAATTGGTGGATTTGCGCAAGCAACTGGCGGATACCAAGAGTCAATTGAGGGACGAAATTGCCGCAGAACGTAGTAAGGCAGATCAAATAAAGCGCAACCTTCAGGAAGAGGTAGCTGCAGCCAGAGAACAAGCTGCTCAGCAAAAACAGCAGATTGCTGATGAAGTACTGGCCGCTCGCAAGCAGGCACAAGTTGCTATTACCGAGGCTCAGGCTTCTTCCGCCGAAGCGGTGCAAACGGCTCGCCAACGGGCAGATAACGAAATGTCGGAAATCAATGAAGGGGTAGTTGCTGCTCGCTCTCGTGCGCAAGATGCCATTCAAAGTGCCCAGGTTGAATCTGCGGAAGCAGTTAAAACAGCCCGTGACAATGCTGCTCAAGAACTGGAAGCTGTCCGCGAGCGGTTGGCAGAGGCGAAAACGGCTTATGCCGATGAAATCGCAGGTGCCCGAGAAACCTCTTCTTCGGAATTACAGCGTATACGAGATGAAACTGCCCAACAAATTCAGCTAGCGCGTGAGCAGGCCAAGGTTGAACGTACCCGAACAACAGAAGAAGTTGTGGAAACGAAAGAAACTGCTGCCGAGCAAATTCTACGAATTCAGGAAGAAACGGCCGGGCAAATCGCTCAGATCAGAGAGAACAGCGTGCTCGAAAAGGAAAAACTGGCTTTTGAGCTAGCAGAATCACGCCGTAAAGCTGCCGAGCAAAAAGCATTGGTGGAACAGCAAAATACAGCAGAGCTGGCAGAGTTAAGAGAGAATGCTGCCAAGGAGAAAGAAGCTGCGGTGGTATCTGTCGCCGAGGCCCGTGAACGTGCTTCTGGCGAAGTAGAGAATATTCGCCAGCAAGTACTTACAGAGCGTGAAAAGGCTGCCAATGAGGTAAGTAATACCCAGGCATCTTCTGCTGAAGCAATAGCTGCTAGCAGAGAGGCCGTAGCGACTGAAGAGGCTAAAGCTGCTGCCGAGGTACAGGCTGCCAGAGAAAGAGCTAGCCAAAGCATCGCTTCGATCAACGCCGAAGAAGCTGCACAGGTAGCTGATGCCAGGGAGCGTTCGGCTGCCGAGCAACAGAAAATAGCTAGTGAAGTAGAAGCTGCCCGTGCTCGTGCAAAGGAAGAAATTAATCGTATTCAGGAAGAAACCCAAGCAGAGCTGACTGAGGCCCGCTTGCGTAAGGAAGAAATTCAAAAAGCCGCTGCCGCTGAAGTAGAAGCTGCCCGCAAAAAAGCGGAGGAAGAAATTGCTGCTGCTCGTGCTGCTGCGGAACAGCAAGTCGTAGCCACTCAGGAACAAGCTGCTGAAGCCAAGGATCGCTATGCACAGGAAGTAAATACCGCACAACAGCAATCGGCAGAAAGAAGGAAGCAGATCGAGGCTGAAGCTGCTGCTGCTATCAAGGATGCTAAAGATCGCGAAGCGGAAATGCTCACGGCTTCTGCTTCTGAGATTCAGGAAGCCCGCGAAAGAGCAGCTCGTGAACTTACAGCCGAACGTGAAAAAGTAGCCCAGGAAATTGCTACTGCTCGCCAGCAAGCCTCTAGAATACAAGAAGAATCCGCTACAGAAGTGGCCGAAGCACGCCGTCAGGCCGCTGAAGCAATAGCTGCGGTAAGGCAGGAGGAAGCTCAAAAGGTAAAAGAGACGAGCGAAAATGCTGCGACCGAGCGGCAAAAACTGGCTAATAGCTTGGCGACCGAGCGGGAAAGAATAGCTCAAGAAAAGGCTACCCTGCAGGAAAACATGGTTAATGAAGTAAAGTTAGCCAGAGAGAATGCGGCACAGGAAAAGGAGCGATTGGCACTGGATGTCCTTGATGCACGCAAAGAGTCGAATAGTGCTTTACAGAAGGTGCGTGAAGAACAAGCGGAGGCTGTCGCCGCTGCCCAGCGCACAGCGAGCGAGCGCATTCAGGAATCGAGAAATAAAGCGGAAGAGGAAGAAGAAGCTTCTGCTAAGCGGATCGCAGCAGCTCGTGAACGGGCAGAACTGGAAATGCAAACACTCCGGGATCGTGTCCGCCAAGAATTGGAGCAAACAAGAGAAGAGACCGCTACAAAAAAAGCAGAATACGCAGCGGAAGCGGAAGCAGAGCGCAAAAGGCTACAGGAAGAACTCGCCGTAGCCCGTACAGAAAGCTCCGAGGCTATTTATGAAGCTCGTCGACAAGCTACCGAGCAAGTGACCAAAATAAAGGAAGATAACGCCACTGCGATTGCTACCGAACGGGCCAATGCGGAAGCCGCAAAGGAAAGAATTCGTCAGCAAATAACGACCGGCGAGGAGCGTTTGCGAAGCTTACAAGAAGAAATACGAGTAGCTGAACAAAAGCTAAAAGCACTGCAAGAGCAGAACGGAAACGGGAATAATTAAAAAAACACTCCTGTTTATCTTAGTATTGCTGGATTTTTATCCACTGCTGGCTTAAGCATTCCTTTTCTTCGTTACAGACCTCTAGGTAGTAACTGCCGCTGGGCAATAATGGTAAAGTGTAACGGAGCCGTTGTTGCCCAGCGTTCATTTGGCCATTGAAGAGCAACTTTACAAGCCGGCCCTCTTGGTCATAAAGCGCTACTCGTAAGGATTGTCTTCTTGCGAGTTCAAAATTGATATTTAAGGCTTCTTTTGAAGGGTTAGGGTAATAAGAGAAGGCTTTGATACCTCTCACTGCTGAAACGGCAGAAACGTCTTCCACAAACACCGCTTCTACTTGAGTAGGATTTGTGATATTAAGTACCAATTGAGGATTGGTAGACATAACATCGCCTGTCCAGCGGACAAAAGAATAACCAGGTTCTGCTATCGCCGTGAGGGTGATGGGGACATTTTGGAAATAATCTCCTGACCAGTTTTCTTCCTGAATTTCCAGACTGTTTAATTGTACCCAGCCATTTTGAGGCGTTTGATTAATCAAGGTTACGCTATGATAGGCAGGGAGGTTGAATTCTCCGAGAATATGCTGCTTCATAAAAGCAGGCCTATCCTGAGCAAAGTTTTTCATTGTATTTACATTGCCCTGCCAAGCGTCGATATCTCCTCCCCAGCGTTGAAAGTGTAGTGGGATTTCATTACTGATAGCCGCCTGTAGTGTGTCGATGTGCTCGACAACTCGGGAAGGAAGAAAACGGGTGTTCATCTCATCAGCAAAACGATTAATGAAGCGGTGTTTAAAACCGGTATTCTCCAGTAAGTTCCGAAAGAGTGCTGTCGACCAAGGTGGATTTGGCCAGCTAGGGCCGTCGCTATCCAGTGCGAACGCTAAGGTATTATTTAGGTAACTGAAATAATTCCAGGTACCAAAACCGAAATCTGTATCATAAAGTATCCATCGCCATTTGCTATTGGGCGAACGCCAGTATTTTATGTTGTTTCCGGGCCAATCGGTATTGTCGAAATAAATTTGAGACAGTTGGTAGAGGATGTAATTCTCAATATCAACCTCCTCTTCGACCTGAGCAAAAAGATTGTCGTTGCTCAAATCATTATTGTTGACAAATGCTATGAGGTTGAGGTAGTCAGTATTACTACCTTCAACAATACCTCCATCAAATTCGAGCAAATCTATTTCGTTAGGGTCCACTTGATGCTTGGAGGCGACAAAGTGTTCATTAATCTTTTCGCGAAGGTTATACATGCCCCAATATTCCCCGTTCAGGTAGGTGGCACAAGGGCGATAAGCTTGGGTTTCGAGATCAGCATCGCGAAGAAGACCTGTAAGGGCAGCGTCTCGGAAATTTGTACCCAACCATTCATTTCCTGAATTGCGCAACACAATGGACTCGAATTCATCATAAGGTAAGTTAGGAAAGAGCGGGTAATCGATCTCTCCAGTACCGTATTGGTTTCTAGCGAAAATGGATAATGAGCGTTGGTCGTTTGATCGGCTCCATCCTCCAAATATTTTTGTGCCGGCGTTGAAGGAAATCCCCAGCTGGCCATCTGTTTCATAGAAACTAAAATGAATAGGGCGTTCCCAGTCTTCCCAGAAATTAGCGCCGTAATAGGGCAAGTTGGGGCTGTAATCATCGCCGTAGGCATAAATCCCCGTTTCATTATCGAAAAAATTATCGGGATCTGTTACCAAAGAAATTATCGGTAAATCATGTTCTACACCGATAAGGTAGGTTTCTGTTTGAACAGTAGAGGGAATGTATTCTTCTCTGAAAATTGCGGCCCGTACAACCGTATTGTTCGCGATACTTAGTGGAGAAGTATAGAGTGAACTGTTTGGAGTAGGAGAAGAGGCATCAAGTGTATACCGAATTTCTTCCTGAGGGCCGGCACCACTCAGCGTGAGAAAAAATGGGGCAGGTGTTGTTCCACCCAGCGTAGAAAAAATAACGTTTGAGCTTAAGGCCCCTAAAAATCCACTACTAGAATTGGCAGCCCCAGGAGTAGTGGTTTGGAAAATTCGAAGCTCATTGAGTTGGTCAACAAGCCGGCCTTTAGACACATCACTTGGGAAGACGCCTCCGTTTAGGCTATCAACAAATACGCCTTGCTGATTGAAGAGATAAAGTGTTTCCCCAGCTGCTGAAATTTTGAAGTTGGTATGAAAACTAGACATGGGGATATCCATCCAGGCAGGTGGCGGGGTTCCTTCGGTAGTAGAAGTGTTGAAAATGGCGGTCAGCCAGGGGATTAGAGACAGATCAGAGGAAAAGGCGGTCGCGTTATGAACCTGAATACTCAGAATGTTTTCTCCAGGCTGGAGAAGATTTTCCAAGTCGCTTACCTCAAACTTTATAGGCAGACCACCCTGATATATTTCTGCTTCACGGTCGGTAATAGTCAAGGCGTTAAACGCCGGAAAGTCGCCATTTATATTGGCGCGGGCGATTTCGATTCCATTTAAAAAAGCAACAAAGCCGTCATCATAATCAATATCTAATAAAAGGGTTTCTACGGTATTGATGTCTTCAAATGAAAAGGATTTGCGAAGAAAGACAGCCGCTGATCCGTTGGGTATGATCGTCGCATCATCCCCGTCACCATAGCCAAATCCAGCGCTGCCACTTTCCCAATCGCTATCGTCAAAGCCTGGGGTTCGCCAGTTTGGGTCGACAGCAGCGGTTGGAACAATGTACCGGAATTGGTCTTCAGGAGAAATGATCGTTCTGGCCAAACTAAAAGTAGAACGATCTTTTCCGGATGCCCATATTCTTAAGTAACCATCAACGGGTAGCGTAAAGCTGGGAAAAGACCAACGATCGGGCTGATCGGGGTCATCGGTAATGGTCCATGCGTTTAAATCAACTTCCTCTGTAGATGTGTTGCGTAACTCAAACCAGTCAGGCGTATCACCATCTTCATCGAGATACGTGTCATTAGAGCTTACCATTTCATTGATACGAATGGGTTGGCTGCTACAAGGAAGGACCGTGAAGAATAGTAAAACGGAAAGAGCACTACCTAAAATATGGTAACTCATTTGTACTGGATTTGAAAATGTAGAAAACGTGTTATTGCACAAGTTAATACCTAAAATAACGGTCGAATAATTAATTTCCGACTTTCGCTTTTTAGTGAAGTAATAAACGATCCCGTACTAAAAGTCGGGATGAGTTTATTCCAGCTAAAAAGCGGGAAGTTAATTTTTAACCAATGCTAAAGGTAAAACATTACATCTTGCTGAATAAAAGCGTCTGGTGATACACTATCTTTGTATGCCTTTGTTCCTGAAGTTAATTGGAAGATATAAGTATCCCTTAGGAACAGCAGAAAATAAGTTAAGCCGTATTACCATCTGAATTATGCAAAACCGTCACCTTCGATTTCTTACGTACTTCATTATGGGGTACATGTTGTTGGCCTTTGTCTGGTGGTCTTTCCTGTTGTTTACCAAAAACAGGGATGCTTTTCATGCAAAAATTGAGCTTCAGCAAATAGGAATGGCTGCGGAAGGTGTGATCCAATCGCCGATGGATTTTTACGTCTCTGAGCGTTATCAGGAGTTGGTTACTTCTTACCGTAAACAGGAACGAATGATCATGGGGGAAACGATTTTCTTGTCGCTGAGCCTTCTTGCTGGGATTTACGTTATTTATCGGGGCTACCGACGAGAGGTGGCCTCTTCGAAGCAGCAAAGAAACTTCCTTTTGTCCATTACACATGAGTTGAAATCGCCATTAGCGGGGATTCGCTTGGCGCTGGAAACGATAGCCAAGCGCGGCGATCAGTTGCCACCGGATAAACGGCAAATGTTGAGCATGCGTGGAATTAAGGAAGCAGACCGGCTCAATAAACTGGTTGAAGACCTGCTCCTTTCTGCCCGACTTGAAAGTGCTTATCAGTTTCATCAAGAGCCTTTGGCTTTGGAGGAATTGGTAGAACGTATTGTTTTGCAACAAAGCCAGCAAAATCCAGAAGCGGAAATTGATTTTTCGGCCAGTACTTCTTTAGCTCATGTAAGTGGTGATCGCCAAGCCCTAACCTCCGTAGTTATTAATCTGATAGAGAACGCATTAAAGTATTCTTCTCCGCCAGCAAAAGTCGTCGTTAGCTTGCGCCAACAGGGGGATCAACTATGCTTGGAAGTAGCTGATCAAGGCATTGGCATCCGTGGGCAAGATAAAAAACAGGTGTTTGAAAAATTCTTTCGGGTAGGTAGTGAAGATACCCGTAAAACAAAAGGTACGGGATTGGGGTTATTCATCGTAAAGGAATTGGTAAAAGCGCATCACGGAACCATCAAGGTGAGGGATAACCAACCCCAAGGAACTGTTTTCGCCATTACGCTTCCTATTGCGACAGTCAAAAAAGAGCAATCCTCTTTGCCTGTTGTTTAAATCTGAATTATAATTTTATGTTGAGAATACTGCTAGTTGAAGACGAAGAAAATATCCGCGAGACGGTAAAGCTCAATCTAGAGCTGGAGGATTACGAAGTTGTTACGGCAGCTGATGGGAAAAAAGCACTCAAATACACCCAGGAGCAACATTTTGATCTGCTTATTCTGGATGTGATGCTCCCAGAAGTAGATGGTTTTCAGATATGTGAACAGGTACGCCTGACGAACAGAGATGTACCCATTATTTTCCTTACGGCAAAGGATACTGCTCAGGATCGGATTACCGGTTTGCGCAAAGGCGCAGATGATTATCTGGTGAAGCCTTTCAATTTAGAAGAACTGCTGCTGAGGGTAGAGCGCCTTATTCAGCGGACGAGTAAAGCACCTGAGGCAAGCGCCGAGATGTATACTTTTGGCAAGAACATTATCAACTTTGCGACCTTTGAAGCACAAGGAAATCCTGGAACTTTTACCCTGACGAAAAAAGAAGCAATGCTGCTCAAGCTATTGATTGACAGGAAAGGAGAGGTCGTCAGCCGCCAGCAAATTTTGCAATCAGTTTGGGGGTACGATGTTTACCCAAGTACCCGGACCATTGATAATTTCATTTTGTCCTTCCGTAAATACTTCGAGGAAGACCCTCGGGCGCCTGAATTTTTTCTTTCCGTGAGGGGGGTTGGTTATAAGTTTATTGGCTAAAATCCAGCGAAGTTCCTTATCTTGAGGGCTTCAACAGCTGGATAATGCAGGAAGAATTAGGTAAATACATTGCAGACTTATTATATCAACATGACCGCCTCAATATACCGGGGCTGGGCAGTTTTGAATTAACGCATGCTCCAGCGCTCGTTGACCAAGTGCAAGGGCAGGTGAGTGCGCCCACTAAAGCCGTTCGTTTTAACGAAAACCTGGTCTTGGATGATGGCATTTTGATCGATTACTTACAACAGCAAAATGGCTGGACGCTTAGTACTACCCAAGCGTGGCTCCGTACACGTGTAGAGGGCATCAAGAAATCATTGGCCCAAAAAGAGATTGTTGAAATTCCAGGAGTGGGACGTTTCTTTCGGAATTTTGAACAGCAACTACAATTCGTCGCTGAAAGCGAAAATTTCAATATTGAATCCTTTGGGCTCCAGCCGGTAAAAGGCCAGTTGGTTCAGCGCAGTCGGGTTGAAAAAATCCCTGCAAGTAAGCCCCAGGCAAGTGCTCTTTCTACACCTGTAGTTAAACCTACGCCAGCTGCGGGAGTAAGAGCCGATCAAGTTGCCGGTGGTATGGCCAAATGGTTTCAGGATAATTTGACCTGGTTGCTGGGCCTAAGCT
>NZ_JBOEFX010000045.1:30993-47520 GCF_050633125.1 Lewinella sp. | reverse complement strand
AAATTTCCCAACAAGCTCTTAACTCTTCTTGATAATATGGACGAAGTCCGTCGGGCATTTTCCAATAGAATTTCATCTTCGTTAAAATTTAAATAAAGATCATGCAATAGAATCGAACCTTAATTCCAAGACATCCGCTGTAGCCTTACCGCGTTTAAGATAGCCAATAATGCTACTCCTACATCCGCGAAAACAGCCTCCCACATCGTAGCTAAACCACCTGCTCCCAAAATTAAAACAATAACTTTGACCCCGAAAGCCAGTGCGATATTTTGCCAGATGATGCGTTGTGTTGATTTACCGATTTTAATCCCAATCACAATTTTGGAAGGCTGATCGGTTTGGATAACTACGTCAGCAGTTTCAATAGCTACATCACTGCCTAATCCGCCCATAGCAATACCTACATCGCTGGCCGCTAATACGGGAGCATCATTGATACCGTCACCCACAAAAGCTACTATTTTACTAGGGTCTTTTTTGATTTGTTCTACTTCATTTAATTTATCCTCGGGTAATAGCCCCCCTTTGGCCGCTGAAATATTTAGCTCTTTAGCCACCTTTTGCGTGATGGAATCCTTATCGCCGGAAAGCATCATCAGTTGCTTTATACCTGCCGCTTGAAGTTGCTGGATGGTCTCTTTGGCATCTGTTTTTAGTTCATCAGCAATAGTAACATAGCCCGCAAATTGCCCATCGACACCCACCATCACAATGCTTTCCACAATACTATTGGTCTCCGCTGGAACATTGACTCCAAATTGATCCATCAATTTCTTATTCCCCGCTATGACAGTCTTTCCTGCCACGTTACCCTTTAATCCTTTTCCAGCGATCTCCTGAATATCGGTTGCTTCCGTAAGCGTTTGTCCCCCCTGATACTCCATAATGGCCTTGGCGATTGGATGAGTAGACTTTACTTCAAGTGCCATCAGCAATGTCATAAAGGCTTCTTCCTTATAATCTGCTGCAACAACGATATCCTCGATCTTAAAAACGCCTCTGGTAACGGTTCCCGTTTTGTCCATCACCAGGGTATTTACTTTGGTCAATTGGTCGAGATAAGTTGCTCCTTTAAACAACAATCCATTTTTAGAGGCTGCTCCCAATCCCCCAAAATATCCGAGTGGAATAGAAATAACCAATGCACAAGGGCAAGAAATCACCAAGAAAATCAACGCCCTATACAACCACTCTGTAAACAAGTAGTCCTCCACAAAGAAGTACGGGACGATGCAGATCGCTATCGCTAAGTACACGACTATGGGCGTGTAGATTTTCGCTAACCGACGGATGAGTAACTCCGTTTTTGATTTTCTAGCAGTTGCATTTTGCACCAATTCCAGAATGCGGGCAATAGAACTATCATTGAATAGTTTGTCTACACTCAATTCCACCACGCCGTCTAAATTGATGGAACCCGCCAATACTTTTTCCCCGGTCAGGACATTTTGCGGCTTACTTTCTCCGGTCAAGGCCGCAGTGTTCAGCACCGCTTTCTCCGAAAGTAAACTTCCGTCTAAAGGTATTTTTTCGCCGACCCTGACTTGTATGGTATCGCCAATTTGTACCGTTTCGGGATCAACCGTTTCGTATTTTCCTCCCTTCAATACGCTGGCCGCATTTGGTCTGACATCGAGCAATGCCTTGATATTGTTCTTGGCCCTTTGGACTGCAGCAGTTTGGAACAGCTCCCCAATTGCATAGAACAACATAACTGCCACCCCTTCAGGGTATTCCCCGATCGCAAAAGCCCCAATGGTGGCAATTGACATTAAGAAAAATTCCGTGAATACTTCTCCTTTTCTGAGGGCCTCCCATGCTTCTTTTATGACAGGGAAACCAACGGGCAAATACGCAGCGGTGTACCATACGACTTTTACCCATCCCTGGAAAAATTCAAGGTTTAATAAATGCTCAGCCGCCAGCCCTGAAAGCAACAGGATCAAACTGACTAAAGCAGGCAAGTATGCTTTCCAACCCAAGCCACCTTCGTGGCTGTGGCCATGTGAATGGTCGTGACCATCTTCCGCGTGATGCACTTCCGCTCGCGGAGCAATTTGGGGAGGCGTTTTCGCGTCGATCTTTTCCTCCAGGCTACAGCAGATGAGGTTACCGTTTTCGTCGTATACAGGTGGATGAGGATGGGGAATATGTTCGTTCATTTTTATTAATTTTTTTCGGTAGAATGTTCTTTCTCTACCGGTTCAAATTCTAAGGTAATATGGTCGATGTGAAACTGTCCTTTTAATTCGGAGCGTATTTCCTCTTTCGTTGATTCTAAGTCTGAGACTGTTCTATCTTCACTGGTTTGGATATGAGCAGACAATAGGTTATACTCACCGTCTAATGTCCATAAATGGATATGATGAGCTTTCTTTACACCAGTTGCACTTTCCAGTTTTTCTTGAATTGCTCGTACATCAATATCATCCGGAGCGGCTTGTAAAATTATTTTACCAGCTCGTTGTAGTTTCTTTACTACATTTAACAAAACGTATAAAGTAATTCCGATAGAAAGTGCAGGGTCAATCCACGGCGCATCATAGAAGTACATCATTACACTACCGATTAATACTGCTATCCAACCTAAAACATCCTCTAATAAATGCCAAGTCATCACTTGCTCATTCAGGCTGTCTCCACCCTTTTTTAGCCGTAAAACGGCCAAACCATTGACAAATACGCCCAATATTGCCAGCCAGATCATCCCTTGTACATTGGTTTCTTCAGGATTGAGCAGACGCGGAATGGCTTCAATCAAAATATAAACAGAACCTGCCGCCAAGACCACTCCCGTTATCATAGCCCCCAAAGTATTGAACCGCTTGTAACCAAAGGTGTATTTATTATCTCGCCCTCTTTTGGATAACTTCTGGAAGTACCACGCAAACCCTAAAGAAATAGTATCACCTGCATCGTGCAAGGCATCAGATTGAATAGCGATACTATTGGTTAAAAAGCCTCCGATGATTTCAATGATGGTAAATCCAAGGTTGAGAAAAAAGGCAGTGGCGACGTTTTTATTGTCAGAATGCGAATGAGCCATATTGATGTTTTATGCTTTTATCCATTTTCTTGCTTCTGCTTGTGCTTCCAATTCAAAAAAGCGTATGTCAGCAGAAGTAAAAGGCTTCATCAATTGGGTCATCCAGTCCATCCAGTCTTTGCGACCGACCATTGCTATTTTTTCGAAATCATCATGGTGTTTAAAATCGAATTTGGCATCTGACCAAAGGGCTTCCAAGGTCCAACCGTCGAAATCCTCCATTTCAAAGTACCATCGCAATTTGCCATGTTCCTCAATGATTGATTCGGCAAGCGGTATAAACCGGTCGTAATCATCTTGCGAGAGTTTATTGACGGCAGTTGTCATTAAAATATTGGTATTGGGTTCGTGATGAATGTTCAGCATGATTTTAAGCTTTATTGTTATTTCTTTATTCCCGCCGCTACGAATACACCTCCTCGATTAAAGGACGTATTGACTGAGAAATCAGAAACTTTGTTTGCTAAATATTGATAGATAGGACGATTCACTTCTCCACCACCAATCCATTTTATGAACTCTCCTCGCAAGCTTGGTATAGGAAGATACCAGTCCATTATTACTAAAACTCCGTCAGGTTTCAGAAGTTCGAGCATATTATCAATGACCATTTCCCATTGAGGAAAACCTGATAGTCCAAGATCACACAAAATGGCATCTACTTTTGTAGAGAGAGGAAAGTTGTTTATCATCCAATTGGTATCAACTTGGGTAGCATCTTCTCTGTAAATTTGGATGTTCTGCCACTCCTTCGCTGCTTTCTTGTCTTTTGCTTTCTCTAACATGCCTTCCGATAGGTCGATACCGATGATAGAGCCTGTACCTTTCAAATACTCTTGGAAGTATTCAAAATTCTGTCCCGTCCCACAGGGTATGTTTAAAACCGTCTGTCCTGGCTTTAGTCTTAATTGTTGAATGGCATGATTCCGAGCATTGTGATAATACCACTTCGGGGAGAGCCAATCATAGACTTTTGAGAATTTATCGTAATAAGAAATGTCCATTTTACCTCGTTTGATTTAATGTTCATGCTCCAACTCTCCTGCCTTCGACTGAGCATATACATAGTATGCACCCTCCGTTACAATATTCATTCCCTCCGGGATAGCATCAATTAATTTCACAGAGGTAAAACCATTATCGGTTGTTCCTACAATAACCCTGACTGCCTCAAATTTAAGTTCCTCTTCAGTTGACTGAGAGTTAGTTATGTAGATATAGGAGGATGCTCCATCCTTAATGATGGCACCTTCCGGTAACGCATTTACGGTTTGGTCAGTCAGCCAAATTTTTGCTTCCAGGAACAAGTCCTTGATAAATTTGGGACGTTCTTTTTCTAAATGCCCATGAATACGGACGGTCTTGTTTTCGGTATTAAATTCTTTACCAATAATATGTACTTCACCTTCGTAAACCGTATTGCCCAACGCAGGGACGGTATAACTGATCCGTTGTTCTTCCTTGATATTTGCAATATCTTTTTCGAATATATCCAACTCTAAATGCAGATGGTTTTCGTCAACGATTTCCATTAATTCCAAGTCAGGTGTAACGTACATCCCATTGTGCATTTTGATGGAAGTGATATAGCCAGACATCGGAGCGTAGATCGGAATACGTTGTATTATATTTTCTGTTGTCAGGTCGTTCACATTGATACCCAAATAAGATAGTTGCTTGGCAATCCCTTTGGAGGTAGCCGTCTTCATGGCTACTTCCGCCGCTAGTTTTTGCACATTCCTTTCAACACCAGCCTCAGCTGCCAGTAAGGTTTGTTGGCGAGATAACTCCTGACGATCATATACTAATTCTGCGGCTACTTCGAGATAGGCTTGTTGTTGCTGAATGAAATCAGGGTTTTCCAGATACGCCATCAATGCTCCCTTTTTTACATAACTCCCTTCTACGTATTTTTTGCTGTTCTGAATAAACCCATTGGCTTTAGCACTTACAGATGTTAATGCATTTGGCGGAAGCCCTAAAGTCCCCGTCGCTTTTATGTAATCATTGATTTTTATTTTGGAAAAATCTCCAAACTGAATATTCATCGTTTCCACTTGTTCTTTGCTGAGATGAATTTCCCCTTCTTCGTGTTCTTCTTCCCCTTCGTGACCATGTCCGTCCTCTTCGGAGTGAGCTGCTGTTTCAGAATCGTGATTGTGACCATCTTCTTCGGTGTGGTCATGACCACAAGCGACAAGCAGCAGTATCATTAGTACTGAGCATACGAGCAAGAAAAACTGATTTATATATTTCATGGTGTGATTATTTTATTGATTAGACAAAAACTGATACAACACTACGGCTCGGTTGTGAGCCAAAACTTGCTCCCAATACTTTTCATTATTGTTTGCCAGTAGTTTCAGGGTATTCAGCAATTCGAGGTAGGAAATTTCTCCAGCCTCATAGTTGAGCTGGGAAATACGCTCCAATTCAGGATTCAAGGTGCTCAATTGCGCTTCGTAATAAGTTACTCCCGCCGCGTAAAATAGAATAGTGTTTTTAGCGGCCAGCAATTGCTGTTCACTGCGCAAGCGTTCAGCTTCCAATTGAGTTTCCGCTACCCGTACCTGCAATTCCTGGGCTGCTATTTTTTGTTTGGTTTGCCGGTTAAAAAGGGGAATTTGTACGCCTGCCTGTAAGCCATGCAGCCAACCGTCCTCAAAGTAATTCTGAGTAGCGTACCCCACATTGAAATCAGGTTTTATTTGCGCTTTGAGTACATCAACATTTGCTTGTTCAGCCTGGATGTTTTGCTGTGCCAATTGCACCTGCAATGTCATAGGGCTGTCTGATACATTGGTCGTTATCAGCGATAAACTATCGGTTGATGTGATACTATCGGTGGTGTTTAGCAAAGTCGCCAATTGCTTTTCCAGATTGCTGATATGCAATCGGGTTTGATTCAGCAATAGGTTATACTCATCCAGCGTTGACTTTAAGGTCAGGCTTTCGATTCGATTCGACGCTCCTGCCTCTATCCTCACCAGTGCCATATCAAGGTACCGCTGGTAAGTCTGCATCATTTGTTCGTAAAGCTGCCCCAACTCCTTGCGCTGTTGCAATTCAAGGTAAGTCTGTCGAACTTCAAATGCCAGCTCCTTTTGCGTAAACTGCTTGCGTAGGCTACTTCGAGCAACGAGCTGATCCTGCAAGTGATTTTGCGCTTTCGTTTTCGCTGGATGAGGAATGTTTTGCACGATGCCAATTTGATTCACCTGCTGACCATTTTCTCGGAACAAGCCATCGCCCTGATAGCTTATTTCGGTGGCACCCAGGCTATACGGCAGATTCTGTAAGCTTTGCGCTTGTTGGGACTGCATTTCAGCGGCCCGTACCGAAGGATTATTGGCAAGAGCGATTTCAACGGCCTCATTCATCGTCACTGGCTGCGTTTGAGCTTGAGCCGATAAGACGACGAACAGCAAAGGAATAATGGTCAACATTCCACCCTTTGGTAAGGAAGGGTTGTTTCTATTTTCTTGCCATTGTGCTAACCAACTGTACAGGATCGGTAAAACAACCAATGTCAAAAAGGTAGCCGTAATCAGCCCTCCGATAACGACGGTCGCTAACGGGCGTTGTACTTCCGCTCCTCCTGAGTTGGATAATGCCATTGGCAGGAACCCTAAAGAAGCCACCGAAGCAGTCATTAATACGGGACGCAAACGGACACTGGTGCCTTTGAGAATGCGTTCCCTGATATTAACCATACCTTCCTTTTTTAATTCGTTGAAATAGCCAATCAAGACAATTCCGTTTAGTACCGCGACACCGAACAAGGCAATAAAACCAATCCCGGCCGAAATACTGAATGGCATACCACGCAAGGTCAACGCCCAAATACCGCCAATGGCAGAAAGAGGGATAGCCGTAAAGATCAAGGCTGCTTGCGAGACGGAACCGAACGTGAAAAACAGGAGAATAAAGATGAGGGCAAGAGCTAATGGAACGGCAATAGCTAGACGGGCATTTGCCGCTTTAAGGTTTTCAAACTGCCCCCCGTAAGTGAAATAGTAACCTGCGGGTAATTCGACTTTGTCATCAAGTTCCTCCTGAATATTCCCCACTAAGGTTTCTACGTCTGTGTCTCCTACATTTACGCCAATAACAATCCGACGATTCGTGTTTTCGCGGGAAATTTGCATAGGAGCATCAATAAGCTCCACATCGGCCACGGCGGTAAGCGGAACCTGTGTACCATTGTCTAAAGTGATATACAATTCTTGGACATCCTCGATGCTTTCCCGGTAATCTTCCGCTAATCGTACTACTAAATCAAAGCGTTTTTCTCCTTCGTAAATCGTACCAGCACTTTCACCAGCAAAGGCAGCACGAACTACTTGGTTGACTTCTTTGACCTGCAAACCATATTGTGCCATCTTATCATATTTGAAATTTATGACAATCTGCGGCATACCAATCGTTTGCTCCACATTTACGGTACCCACTCCATCCAATTTAGTAATCAGGCTTTCAGCCTCTTTGGCTTTACTATACAATAGAGTCAGGTCTTCTCCGTACAATTTTATGGCTATATCCGCTTTAGAACCCGTCATTAATTCATTGAATCGGAGCTGAATCGGTTGCGAAAATTCATAACCCACTCCGGGGAAAACACTTAATGACGCTTCGATTTTTTCGAACATATCCTGCCGATTACTCGCACTGGTCCACTCTGCTTTCGGTTTCATTACCAGGGTGTAATCGCCAATCTCTACAGGCATCGGATCAGTAGGTATTTCCGCGGCACCGATATTAACGATTACATCTTCAATTTCGGGGAAATCCGTAAGCAACTTTTGCTGAATCAACTTGGACATTTCGATGCTCTGCGAAAGTGAAGTACCAGGAGGAAGTATTTGTTGCATGGCTAAATCCCCTTCATCTAAGGTGGGGATAAACTCTCCACCCATTCTGCTGAAAACGAGTAAGCTGATGGCGAAAAGCGCGGCGGTAGCCAGCACGAAAATGGCTTTAAATCGTAATGCCAAATTCAGAACCGGTGTATATAAACTTTGGGAAAAGGCAATAATCCGATCAGCGATTGTTTTTTTATCGGAGATATTTCTATTTAAAAATAAAGCCGACATCATAGGAACATAAGTTAGCGAAAGGATCAAGGCTCCACCAATAGCCAGCATAACGGTTTCGGCCATTGGTTTGAACATTTTTCCTTCAATACCAACCAATGCCAGGATCGGGATATAAACCATCAGAATGATGATTTCTCCGAAAGCGGCAGAGCTTCTGATTTTTACAGATGCCGTTTGTACTTCTTTGTCCATCTGGACTTGGGTAAGTTTTTGCCCAGCGAAACCGACTTGCAAACGGTGAACAATTGCTTCAACAATAATCACTGCTCCATCTACAATCAATCCGAAATCAATTGCTCCCAGGCTCATTAAATTGGCAGAAATACCCAACCAATTCATCATCGAAACCGCAAACAACATGGCTAAAGGAATGACTGATGCCACTATCAACCCTGCTCGCCAATTCCCCAGCATTAGAACTAGAATGAAAATGACAATCAAGCCCCCTTCAATGAGGTTAGTTTTGACTGTGCCGATGGCGGTGGAGACTAATTTATCTCTGTCCAAATAAGCTTCGATGAGGACTCCTGCTGGCAAAGATTTTTCGATTTGTTTTACTCGTTCTTTGACCCGCTCGGTGACAGCGGCAGAATTTGCCCCTTTGAGCATGATTACCCGCCCGCCAACGGCTTCTTCTCCATCACGGACTAATGCTCCGTAACGGGGGGCTTTTCCAAACTGAACGGTTGCTACATCTTTTATTAAAATGGGTCTACCATTGCGTACATCTACGACGATGTTACCTATATCTTCCAGCGATTGGGCAACTCCTTTTGTCCGAATATAATAGGTGCTGGGATTTTTTTCAATGTAAGCCCCACCCGTGTTTTCGTTACTATTTTCGAGGGCGGTAAAGACATCGGTAATACTTATCCCGATTGATTTTAGCAGATTGGGGCTGACGGCTACTTCATACTGTTTTAAATAGCCACCCATCGTATTCACTTCTACGACACCTTCAATTCCAGATAATTGGCGACTGACAATCCAGTCTTGTATACTCCTTAATTCCGTCAGAGAATATTGATCTTCATAGCCTTCCGCAGGACGAACGACGTACTGATATATTTCCCCCAAGCCCGTCGAAATAGGAGCCATTACCGGCGTACCCAAGCCTTCAGGAATATCACTTTCTGCTTCCTTAAGATATTCGCTAACGAGTTGGCGGGATAAATAGACATCCATATCCTCTTCAAAAACGACGGTTATTACCGATAAGCCAAAGCGGGAAATGGAGCGAACTTCAACTAACTGCTGAATATTTTGTAAAGCTAATTCAATAGGAGTAGTAATAAATTGCTCTATTTCCTGGGTAGCCAGCGTTGGCGAAACGGTAATCACCTGTACCTGATTGTTGGTAATGTCCGGTACGGCATCTATGGGGAGTTGTCGCAAGGAGAACAATCCCCAGACAATCAGGGCTGCTACCAATAGCCCTATCACAAACTTATTCTGTATAGAATAAGCGATAATTTTATCAAACATGTTGAAATTAAGATTTAGTTAAACCAGTAAATACAAAGGGTGTGGGCATAGGAATCCCACTAAAATGGTTTAGCTAAAGGTTGGCGGTTGCCAGACAGGATGGATAAAAGCAAACGAGACTTCATTATGAAGAAAAGAAGGGATTGTTTTTGCAGGAAGAGGAATGCTCTTTGTTAAATACGGGAGCTTGGCGGGAGCATCTAAGGCAGAAGCACAGCAACTGCAAATACAAAAAGGAGAACAAGTGTCATCACCACAATCTTTAGAATGCTCCTGATGATCAGAATTACTAAGGTGCTCGACTTCGAAAAATTGATAGGTGATTTCAACAATACCACTTCCCCCATCACCACAAGGAAATAATGATAGGGCAAAAATATAGAAAGTAAATATGTGAAGTGCTATTTTCATTGAATCGCAAATGTAGGTATAATTCTAATGCAACACAATGGCATTTAGAAGTTATCTCCGAGTAGAGTCCGATCGGTTAATAATAATTCCAATTTTCTCCTAAATCGCTTTGTTCATTTGCTTCTTTTATAAAGAGCAAATTATTTGGATACAACGAGCAAGTTGAGACGGAGTCGAAAAACCGATCATTATTTTTCTAAAAAAGTGAAATACGACGCAAGTTTTGGGTCTATGATTGTCGAAATCATAATGAGCGTTGATAACGCGTCATCATTCTTGCTGTTGATGCGCTCCTGATGAGAAAAGGAAGCCAGCATCGGCTTTTGGGGTTATCTCGAAATAACCCATTGTTGGTGCTTTTGTTTCCCCTTCTTTTACGATACCTCTCATATCGACTTGTAGATTATAAATTCTTATTTTTTCCTGATCTCTGGTAACCGTATAATTGCCTTTGGCGAACCAACGCATCGTTTCCGCAGCCACTGGCGGGATTTCGTTCAGAAGGTGTTCATTGATTGGAAAATATGCAAAGGCAGATTCCTCCTCTTTTAGCAGTGGGTATTTACCCAGGTACAAGCCATTCTCTGCTTTCATTACTCCGTACCAAGAAAGACTAGCGATCCCAACCGGCACAGTGAGTAAGGAATTGTAAGCAATATTCTGCTGCGCTGATGCTGTACGAAAATGCTGTTCAACGTGTTCCTTGACCCCCAAAGTGCCGAGCAAATAGAGGGTGCTAATGGCAATTCCTAAATAATTGTAAATACCTCTGGAAGGCTTGTTTTTTAAAAATATTAAACTGCATAGCAAACCAACTAACAGCGGTACGGTATAGACTGGATCAACAATATTAATGCTATCAAAGCCTACTCTGTTATTAGAAAAGGGTAAGAACAATTGTGTACCATAAGCCGTAAAAGTATCCAGCAGCATATGGGTAAATAGAGCTAACCAACTAAATATCCAAAGCCTATTGTAGCTTACTAGTTTTGTCCATTTGATACGTTGTAGTGTGTAAGCAATCAAGAACGCGCCCAAGAGACTAAATAAAATAGAATGGCTGTACCCCCGGTGAATACTAAGCATTTGGAACTTATCGTAAAATAAATACAAGGCAACATCAAGGTCTGGAATTGTCGCAACTACAGCTCCAATAACTGCACCCTTATTACCGATTTTTTTACCTAAAAAAGCTTCACCAATTGCTGCCCCTAAGGCAGCTTGCGTTAAACTATCCATGATGGTTTTACTTCTTATAACAGACGCTGAGGATATTTTTTACTCCCCAACGTCTGATTACTTCTGTTTTACAAAAAATGAATTTTAGCTTTTCCATTTATAGATAGCTGGAATGACCGCTAAATTCAGAAGAGTAGAACTTATCAACCCCCCTAAAATGACGATCGCCATCGGGCTTTGAATTTCGTTTCCTGCTTGTCCTCCGGCCAATGCCAGAGGAATAAGTGCCAAGCCTGTGGTTAAAGCAGTCATCAAAATTGGATTCAAGCGGTCCAGCGAGCCTTCGATGATTGTATCTCGGAGATTCAGCCCTTCTTCCTGAAGGACCTGATAGCGGCTAACTAGCAAAATACCATTTCGGGCAGCAATGCCAAATAAGCTGATAAACCCTATGGTGGAAGCGATGGAAATAATACCCGTTGTAAAGTAGACGATGAATACCCCACCAATCAAGGCTAAGGGCAAATTCATCAGCACAATCCCTGCCAATTTGAGGTCGTTAAATTCCAGGTACAGTAGCAAGAAGATCAATAATATTGCACCAATAGAGGTGATGAGTAACATTCGGGTGGCTCGTTCTTCGCTTTCAAATTGACCGCCATATTCTACGCGGTAACCTTCGGGCAGCATAATGTTTTCATCAATGCTAGCTCGAATATCATTGACGACACTTCGTAAATCTCGCCCGGCTACGTTGGCAGAAACAACAATTTTCCGTTGAACATTTTCGCGATTAACAGAGTTTGGGTTACCAGTCACATCAACAGTGGCGACATAGTGCAGGGGGATCTTTTTACCATTATTGGCATCGATCAAACTGTTTTTAATGGCCTCTGCCGTATTTCTGTTTTGTTCATTGTAGCGCACTACTAAATCAAAACTACGTTGGCCTTCAAAGACTTGCCCTACGCGTTCTCCTGCAAAAGCGACGTCTATATGGTCCATAAAGTCGCCTAAGCGAATACCATATTTGGCCAACATAATCCGATTTGGGAGGATGCGGATTTGCGGGACTTCAATTTGCTGTTCTACATTCAAATCTACCAGGCCAGGAATGCTTTCGATTTCTCGTTTTATCTGATTGCCGGTAGAGAACAGTTTATTCAAGTCTGCTCCAAAAATTTTGATGGCAATGTTTGCACGCGTCCCCGAAAGCATGTGATCAATACGGTGGGCAATGGGTTGTCCAATCGTGATATTTGCCCCAGGAACAACCGATAATTTGGTTCGTACCTCTTCTAAAAAGGCCTCTTCGTTTCGGTTACTCAAGGTGAAAGGCACATCTATTTCAGAAGCATTTACACCCTGTGCATGCTCATCCATTTCCGCCCGACCTGTCCTTCGGGAGGTGATAGCGACTTCCGGCATTTCCAGCATGAATTCCTCCACCAAAGCTCCCGCCTTATTGGATTCTTCCAATGAGGTTCCAGGAGGTGTTACTACGCTGATCACCAAAGAGCCCTCATTGAACTCTGGTAGAAAACTACGACCCAAGCCCGTGAGTAATAAAACAGAAACGATAAATAAAGCGATAGCCGACATGATGACCAAACGCGGGGCTTTTAAAACTGATTGAAGTATCCTTCGATAAACAGCCGCTACTTTTCTTTCGACCCAACTACCGTTTGCCTGGTGTTGCAGACGGTTTTCATCTGTTAATAAGTAGCTACTTAGAACAGGCGTCAAAGTAACCGCCACAAAAAGAGAGGTGAAAATGGCCACAATAAAGGAAACGCCCAAAGGCTGTAATAGTCGTCCTTCCATTCCGCTTAGGAAAAAGAGGGGGGTAAAAGCCGTAATAATAATGAGTGTGGCAATCAGAATCGAATTTCTGATTTCGCTTGATGCATCGTAAATGATCTTTAATGCAGCTTGTCGCTCACGAGTTGGTTTACTGATGTTTTCCCGGAGTCGTTTAAAGATATTTTCTACATCAATGATCGCATCATCCACTAATGCACCAATCGCTATTGCCATCCCACCTAAACTCATGGTATTAATGGTATACCCAAAGAGTTTTAATACAATAATCGTTACCAAAAGGGAGACGGGGATAGCTATCAAAGAAATCGCCGTTGTTCGCCAATTGAGTAGGAAAAGGAAAAGGATAATACTGACAAACAATGCACCTTCGAGTAGCGTTTTTTGCAGATTATCAATGGAAGCCTGAATGAAATCAGACTGCCTAAAAATATGGGTGTTCATTTCTACGCCGCTGGGTAGTTGTTTTTGTACTCCATCCATTGTTTCGTCAATGCGTTCCGTTAGCTTCAAAGTGTTGGCATTCGGTTGTTTCATTAACGTCATAATAACCGACGACTTTCCGGCCACCGCAGCATCCCCAATTTTCGGAGCGGCAGTAATGCGAACTTCTGCCACATCTTCAATTTTTATGGGTTTCGAGCCTTCCATTTTAATTACAGCTTGTCCAATTTTTTCCACAGAATTCGTTCTGCCTTCTCCTTGTATGATGTATTGGTTGCCATATTCATTGATAAAGCCACCAGAAGCATTGCGGGTAGATGCCGCCGCTGCGTGTTCTAATTCCGTCAATGAAACATTGAAATATTTCATCTTTTCAGGAGATGCCGCAATTTCATATTGTTTGTACCCTCCCCCAATTACGATGACTTGTGCTATACCATTGATCGCCAATAATTGAGGTCGGATATTCCAGTCGGCAATGGTTCTCAATTCCATTGGAGCTAAACTGTCAGCACTCAAACTTAACAACATAATCTCTCCCATGATGGAGGAAATAGGTGCAAGGGTGGGATTTTCTACGCCTTCTGGCAACTTACTCTCCACTGTCGCTAACTTTTCAGCTACAATTTGTCGAGCTTTATAAATATCTGTTCCCCATTCAAACTCTGCCCAGACAATGGAAATACCCATTGCGGAAGACGAACGAATACGGCGAATATTTGGTGCCCCATTCAGTGCTGATTCAATCGGAAAGCTAACGAGTCGTTCTACTTCTTCCGTGGCCATGCCGTGAGCTTCGGTCAGAACGGTGACTGTTGGAGCAGTCAGGTCGGGGAAAACATCCACATCCATTTCAGAAGCGATATATCCACCCGTTATCATAATCAAGGCGAATAATGCCAAGACTAAGAGTCGGTTTCGTAAAGAAACCTGTATGATTTTATTAAGCATTATTTTTTATTTTGAAGACAGACTCTCTGATAGTTACTGTCCTAGCAAATAATCTAATTCTACCTGCAAAGAATAGAATTGATACAAGGCTGTCAAATATTGTTGTTTCACTTTCACCACTTGTTCCAAACCATCCAGATATTCCAGGTAGCTTATTTCTCCCTCTTGATAAGCCTTCAAATTGACCTCCCGCTGTTCATTGACTATCGGGGTCAAATTCTCGGTGAGGTATTCTAGGATATGTTGCTGGTGTTTCAGGCGATATCTGAGTTCGGTAACCATTTTCACTAGCTCCTGTTCTTTCGCCTTTAAAGCAGCCTCCTGCACCTTTACGCCTACTTCTGCGGCTTCAATTCGCCCTTGATATGCCTTTTGAAACAGCGGGACATTCACACCGATTTGATAGCCAAACAAAGGAAAGTTACCCGATTGCGTTTGTAGTTTGAAACCCGAATTGATTTGGGGTAACAGTTGCGCACTCACTGTTTCTACTTCAGCACTTGCCAATTCCTGTTGTGCCTGAATAATTTGCAGGTGAGGATTGTTTTGCAAGGAAGTATCACTTAGACTAGAGGAGGCAGGAGGAAGCAGCTCTCCCTGAGCTTCATATAAAGTATCCGACTGCAACCACTGGTTAAACATGGTTAACGCAATTTGATGCTTTTCGGAAGCGTGTTCTTGTTCCAGTTGAGCTTGCCCCAAATGGGAGCGAGCGGACAATTGTGGAATCCTTCCCGTTTCCCCACTTTCCAATTGCTTGGTAGTGACCGCTAAAAAGTTACGGTATAATGCTACATTTTCAGCCACCAATTCCTGTTCTTGTTTCGCGTAGAGGAGTTGATAGTAAACCAGCTCTACTTGCCGTTTTAGCTCGTGATCAGTTAAAGCCAATTGCTTTTCTGCAACTATAGCACCTTGCTGGTAAAATGCTTGTTGCACTCTGGAGGCCTTGGGTAAGTAGAAATTCTGCTGAACATTAAAAGAATGGATACCTGATTGGTTGTTAGCTCCAAATTCTTCTCCTGAAAAGTACAGTTGGGTGGGTTGAAGCGGAAGACGGGTTGCCGCTAATCTATTCTGCTGGTCAACAACTAATCTGTCTCGTTCCAGCCCCGCATAATTTTCACGGGCAATGATTAATGCTTCTTCTAAATCAATAGATTTACTTTGCCCAATGCTCAAGGTTGTTACTGCACAAACCAATCCTAGTAACAACAAGGTTTTTATTTTAAACTGTCGTTTTATCATCTTTGAAAGATTTAAGTTTGTGATTAATGTTCGTGTCCGTGTGCAGGAATAGTGGAAGACATAGATGCCATTTTTATTTGGTAAGCACCTTCAGTTACTACCCATTCTCCTTCGGAAATACCCGAAAGAATCTGGACATTAACGCCATCATCCACACCCAAGGTTATTTCTCGTTTTTCAAAACTTTCACCACTCGTTTGGACATACACGTAATTCAAACTATAATCTTGCATCAGCGCAGATCGGGGAACAACCAAGGCGTTTTCGATGGGACTGGTCAATAAAAATAATTCTACAAAAGAACCGGGAATCAATTCGTGCAAATTATCCAGTTCGAATAAAACTGGAATAAAACTGCTGCCTTGCTCCATTACTTTGCCGTAGGAAACCAATCTTCCATTGTAATCATCAATAGATTGTACTTCTTCCTGATACGAGGTCTTAAAATTCGCCGACTTGACAAAACGTAATTTTGGCAAATAGCTTTGTGATACTTCGGCTTGTAAAAGCAATCTGCGATTACTGGTGATCTCGACCAAAGGGGTACCTTCTTCCACGAATTGCCCATCATTCACCAGCACATTTTTTATTATACCAGACATGGAGGCCGTTGCCGATATCCCGCCTGTATGATACCCATTGGCCAATGTTTGAAACTCGGCTTGGGCAATGGAATACTCCATCTTACGGCGCTCGTATTCTTTTTGCCCGATGATTTGCTCCCCAATCAACTCCTCTGCGCGTTCAAAATCTGCTTTTGTTCTTTCAACACGGGCTTTAGCAACCTGGTACTTTTCGTCTAAATTCGATTGTACTAAGCCTTTGCTACTGATGTTGAACAAC
>NZ_JBOEFX010000045.1:0-30972 GCF_050633125.1 Lewinella sp. | reverse complement strand
TTCACCTGCGCTAACTTCTCTGCCTGCTTGTAGTTTGTTGCTCCTGAAGAAAACTATCCCACTACTTTTAGCGGCGACGGTTTGTTCCTCTCCTTTTACCGGTTGCCTTTCTCCCGAAGTATGGATTACTTCATGAATAGGTTGTCGTTTGACTTGCTCAATAGCGAAGTCAATTTTCCATGCTTGTTCTTTTAAAAAGGAAATTTCATCTCCTGCTGATTCGGGAGGATTAGCAGCAATGGCCGTTGCTGCATCTGGATATACGGTAATATCAGAAATCGTAATGGTATCTGAGAATAAGGATGTCGTCAAAATAAACACTAATTGGTAATTCCCAGCTTGGGAAGGGGTTAATGCCGGGCGAAAAATACCCGGAGAACTTGGCGCGGCTACCGCATTCTTTTCTCCAACTTGTTCTCCCTTGGTTAGCTGAACCGTCACTTCGCCATTTTCGATAGCTTTAAAGCTTTTCATTCCTGAAAAGTGGGCGGCAAAACGACTTTCCTTTCCAACAATCAATGGAGGAAATTCTACAAATAATTCCGATTTTTTCGTCCAAATGGTGAAGGACAAAGGCTCTAATTCTGGTTCGTGAGCAGCGTGTGTTTCATCGCCGTGGGTATGTGTACCCTCACCATGTTCGTGACCACAACCTACCATTAATAGGAGTAGCCCTGCCATCGCAATGGCAGACACAAATATATATTTCATTATGTTAAATTCTTTCGTCTAAAAAATTAAAACTGATTGATTAGGACAAGAGATTGTCCTTCGATAGGTAAGATTAGACGAGAGCAGGAGGTGCTCTTAGAGGAGTATTAGGTTGCTTTAACCTATGCGACAGAAATAGGTGATAAGGTGGTGGGTCTGGTAAGGATTCAGCATCTACGCTAACAACCACCTTGTTTTCTCCACTATTTAAAAAGCTGACCGTTTTATTAAGGTCAACGTTTTTTTTGCTTGAGGCCTTTTGTGCAATGACTAAATGCTCATCTGCGTGGTCATTTGAATGATTTACACCTTCAAATAAATGCCCCAAAAGATGAAATATTCCTACATGAAAACCATGCTCATGGTGGATTTCTTTGAAGTTTTCATGTTGGTGAGAAACTGAATTTGGGGTCTTACTAAGCTCTGCATTGTGAGAATGCATGACACTGAGGTGCAATACTACTAGGAGATAGATTGCTAACAGAAAATGGCTTAATATTTTTTTTCTTAGTTGCACAATGTAAAGGTAACGAATTTATACTGCTAATGGTCTGTTCTTTGTGCTAAAGCTATTCTTTGCGGCAAGCATTAAAAGCTTTAGCACAAAGAATATGCGATTTTTGCCGCCCATAGGCCGCGCGAAATTGCGCAAATCAGTTACATTAATCTGCGTAAACCTGTGCTTTGCTCAATAACTGTAAAGGGGCATTGTATTCGCCCCCAAGTTTCCAGCCGTCTAAAAAGTTATGCATTCGGTCAAAGATAGCAATGGTAACAGCGTGAGCCGTACAACCATTTTTAAGCCTGTTTAAAAAATCCTGCGCTTCTTCCAGTGTATCAAAACACCAATAGCAGATTAACAATTCTTCCCCTGCTTTATCCATTTCTACCGAATAGAAATTATCTGATTGACTGTTTTCTGAGTTCATAACACTTAGTTTATCAAAGATTAGCTAGGGCAGGGAGGTTTTAGGCTCCCTGCTAGGTTCGTTTTATTAACCTAAAATGTAGTTCACCGCTTTCTGCGCATCGGCGGCGGCTTTAAAGATGAGCTTTTTATCATCCTGTAAAAGCTTTAACCAGCCCTGTAAATAGGCGGCACTATTTTCTAGTTCGGTTTCCCCGCATATTCCAGCGTGACCCGCTAAAAAAGCGGCTCCTATTTCGGCTACCAGCTCTTCGCGGCTGTATCGTTCGCTCTTGAATTTGGCAGGTTTTACGATGCCTTCACGGTTGAGGCGGGAGGCGTGACCCGTGCTGTGGGTGAGTTCGTGAAAGTAGGTCAGATAATACGCTTCGGGTGTTTTGAACTGCTCTAGCTTTGGCATATTGAGCTTGTCAATATCTGGGGCGTAAAAGGCGCTATCGGCATCCTCAAAGATGTATTCGGGGGCGTTGGGGTAATTGCCGATCAATTGCTCACAAACTTCTATTTGCTCGTGCTGGGTGAGGGTGATTTGTGGCAAATCAATTTCTATCTCTTCCACGTCTGCGATATTGAAAACATAGTAGAATTTGAGAAACTGGATTTTCTGGGTTTCTTCCCCCATACCGTGTAGGGCTTCGGCTTGTTGCTCGTTGATGCGCTTGCCGTCTGAGTCTTTATGGTAAGAAGTATAAAAATAAACCCGCTCGGCTTTGGCTCCTTTCTTAATCTTTCCGCCCATTGCTTTGGCTTGCTTAAAGCTCATATAGTAGGGGATAGGATGCTCACTAAAGAGATTGAGAATAAAGGCGTTGATACCTGTATAAATATGCCCTGTGTGAGCATTACGGGCCAAACCGTAACGGCTCCAGGTAGGTTGCCAAGGTTTTACACCTGCTTCTAATTTGGCAATAATGCGGTCGGTGAGTTCCTGATAAACGTCTTTTTTAGTGCTTTGCTTTGTCATCTTAAATCCTTTTTATTAGTTGTTTATGAATGGTGTTTAACCGTTCTGCCGTTCGGCGAGAAAAAAGGGGGAGCAGGCGCAACGGGTAGGGGCAGCCCGTCGGAGACGGACACCGTTTGCACAAATGAACTTTTGAGAATGCGGAAAATGGGGATGCCCTTGCGGCCTGCTGGGGAGTGTGTCCCCTAGCTGATGGGACTAATGATTAATTAGTCCTTCATCAGCAAAAGAAAAACAGCCACCTTCGGGGGCGAGAATCAAATGATCCAGCAAAGGAAGGTCTAGTGCTTTTCCTGCTGCGAATAATTTGCTGGTGAGGTCTTTATCTGCCTGACTGGGGTGTAACTGGCCGCTGGGGTGGTTGTGGGCAATGATGATGGAATTAGCCCGTGCTTTTAAGGCAGTAGCAAAAATGATCTTAGCATCTACGACCGTTCCAGCCATTCCACCTTGGGAAACCTTGTACCAGCCCATCACACGATTTGCACGATCAAGGATTAGCAAATAGGCTTCTTCAAAAAATTCAATAGTCTCCTCGTCCCAGAGTTGGCGAAAAATTCGATGGGCATTTTCGGAACTCCTGATTTGTGGCCGATCTTCGGCGTAAACTTTGGCTTTGTAAGTAACTTTTACTTCTGCGATCTTTAGTGGTGTTTGTAAGCTCATTTTAAACTGATTTACTGGATTCATAATTAGGAAATTTCCCTTCTACTGTGAGCGGAGGGTATTCCGCTGGGGCAGTTTTTCTTACTGCCGGATATCGTAATTGAGGTTGCTTCCCTTTTGCGAAAGCCAGTTCACGCAGGATGCGGAGACCGAAGCCAGGGTGGAAGACTTATTATTTATTGAGCTGGTGAAAAGAAAAAATCAGTCTGGAAAGGAAGGGCACGACCGTCCCTTGATACGGATCGGAGCAGACCAGTATCTTGCTGTAGCAAAACAAAGGGAGGGACATCAATTACCGGTGAGGGAGAAAAATGGCGAGACCAAGCGGATTAACTCATAGCGAAACCATCAGCCTGCGGATCGCTCCCTTGGTTCCTGGATTGGCGGCGGTTTTTGGAAGAAAAGCGTGACAGTTTAGGGGGAGTGTGAGGTGGGGTGAGAATGTCTAGTGGAACGACTTATACCGAGGAAGAGTAGAGGGCTGCCTGAAGTTATTAGGTTGAGTTAGAAGAAACATTAGAGAATCAAAATGTTACTTTCTCTTTAAGTTTTATCAAAATAATGCAAGTAATAGCCAAAATAATACAATACAACTGTAATCTATTTCCTGTATATTTGTAGAAATATTTAACTCTAATTGATTATACGAACTCTGCATATTACTTTAGCTCTACTTATACTTATTAGCACTTCTGGGCTAGTAATGAGTAAGCATTTCTGTGGTGGAAAGCTTATAAGTACAGCTCTTTTTGCAGAGGCTGTGCCTTGTATTCAAAGTAATGCAATGAAGGATTGTTCCCTGCATGAGGCGATACCAGCTTCTGAGGAAGATTCCATATCTGGGAAGAATTGTTGCGATACAGAAACTACTTTTGCCAAAGTAGAGAATGAGCAGTTGGAAGTTTCTTTAGAATTAGATGTTAAAGATTATCCAGCATTATTTGCTACGCTTGTTATTATTATTGGTCTTGTCCCTGTAGAGAATGATATCAAGACTACTAACTATTTCACTTACAAACCGCCCCTCCTAGTCTACAACCTCCCTGTGAGATTGCAGACATTCCTCATTTGATTTTATTCTTCAGTTTTGCCACTGTTACCAGTATTTGGTATGCAGAGGCTAGCCCTGTTTAGGCACTTGCATTGTTGCTAGTGCTAAATATAATGATTACTGAAGGTGAAATTATGTTAGCTAAATATATTCGGTTTTTTTTAGAGAATAAGCTGGTCGCTTATCTTTTATTGCTCTTATTTGTCGGTTGGGGACTAGTTACTGCTCCATTTGATTTTGGGATTAACGACCTACCTCGTGATCCAGTAGCGGTTGATGCTATACCAGATATTGGTGAAAATCAGCAAATTGTTTTTACCCAATGGATGGGGCGTTCCCCACAAGATGTAGAAGACCAAATCTCCTACCCACTTACTACTGCACTCCTTGGCATTCCTGGGGTAAAGAGCATTCGCAGTAATTCTATGTTCGGTTTTTCCAGTATCTACGTCATTTTTAACGATGACATAGAATTTTATTGGAGCCGAAGTCGAATCCTCGAAAAACTAAACTCCTTATCCGTAAATACCTTACCAGAAGGTGTCCAACCTACTTTGGGGCCTGATGCAACTGCTTTAGGGCAAATTTACTGGTACACGCTTGAAGGACAGGATAAAGAAGGAAACCCAACGGGCGGATGGGATTTACACGAGTTAAGAACCATTCAGGACTTCTATATCCGCTACGGTTTATCAGCAGCAGAAGGAGTGTCAGAAGTGGCCTCAATTGGTGGTTTTGTAAAAGAATACCAAGTTGATGTAGACCCCGAAGCGATGAAGGCCAATGGCATTACCTTAGAAGAAGTAATGAAGGCCATAAAAGGCAGTAATATTGATATAGGTGCTCAAACTATTGAGATAAACCTTGCCGAGTATTTTGTTAGAGGGCTCGGCTACGTAAAGAAAATATCAGATATAGAACAAGGTGTAGTCAAGGTAAATAATAATATTCCATTACGAATTGGTGATGTAGCCAAAGTAAGTATCGGACCTGCTACTCGTAGGGGGATTTTGGATAAATCAGGGGCAGAAGCAGTAGGTGGGGTTGTTGTTGCTCGCTATGGTGCAAATCCATTAGAGGTTATCCAAAATGTAAAAGGGAAAATTGCGGAATTAGAGCCTGGGCTGCCTACTAAAGTTTTGGCGGATGGGACTATTTCTCAGGTTAATATAGTACCGTTTTATGATCGTACTCAATTGATCAATGAGACAATTGGAACCCTTCAGGAAGCACTATCATTAGAAATTTTGATCACCATCATGGTGGTGATACTGATGCTCTTGAACCTAAAATCATCCTTATTAATATCCAGCACCCTACCAGTAGCCGTACTTATGTGCTTTATTGCCATGCGATACTTTGGTGTTGATGCCAATATTGTAGCCTTATCAGGCATCGCCATCGCTATTGGTACGATGGTAGATATGGGTATCGTTCTGATTGAAAGTATGGTGAAAAGAATGGAAGAGGCACCGCCTGATGAAAGCCTTCTGACGACCATATACGAGGCCACGATTGAAGTGGCTTCAGCGGTAATCACTGCTGTAGCAACAACGGTGATTAGTTTTATTCCCGTATTTACAATGGAGGCATCGGAAGGGAAATTGTTTCGCCCCTTGGCTTATACCAAAACCTTTGCTCTAGTAGCTTCCATTATTGTCGCGATAACGATTATTCCACCTCTTGCTCACAGTATTTTTTCAATAAAATCGAGGAGCAAATTAGTGGCTAACATCGGTAATACGTTGGCATTACTAGTGGGCTTAATTATCGCTATCCTTTATCAGCCTTTCCTGGGAGCTATACTAGCAGTTGTCGGTGCTAGTGGTTTGCTAAGTACGTGGGTGCAGGCCAATAGCACGGCACGAAATGTAACCATACTCTCTTGGTTAACCAATGTGATTTATGCACTAGTTGTTGCCTGGTTGCTCGCTACGATTTGGATGCCACTGGGAGTTACAAAGAGTAGCCTTCTCAATTTTCTTTTTGTGACCCTTTTTGCGGGCGGGTTGATAGGATTTTTCTATGTAATTATCTATTTCTATGAAACCATCCTCCGCTTTTTACTGCGTTTCAAAATACTGTTTCTGCTATTAGTTGGTTTCATTGTCTATCAAGGATTTGTAGTCTTTCAACAAACTGGCGAAGAGTTCATGCCTTCTCTCGACGAAGGGTCTTTTCTTTTAATGCCAACTTCCATGCCTCATTCTGGGATGCAAGAGAATATTAAGAATCTCCGACTTTTGGACATGGCAGTTACGGCTATTCCAGAAGTGGAATCTGTGGTCGGGAAAGCAGGGAGAGTGAATAGCGCTTTAGACCCTGCTCCAATGTCGATGTACGAGAATGTAATACTCTATAAATCTGAATACAAAACAGATAAAGATGGCCACCGTACACGCTTTCGTTTCATCGATGGAGAATATGCACAAGATGAAAATGGCGAATTAATTCCTGATGAAAATGGTCAATATTACCGTCAGTGGCGAGACGAAATTAACAGTCCGGATGATATCTGGAATGAAATTGTTAAAGCAACAAGAATACCTGGTGTTACCTCGGCTCCTCGTTTACAACCCATTGAAACTCGCCTTGTGATGCTACAAACTGGTATGCGAGCACCAATGGGAATCAAGGTACAAGGATCAGATTTACCTACGATTGAAGCTTTTGGCCTACAGTTGGAAAAACATTTAAAAGATGTAGAAGGGGTAAAGGATGCAGCTGTATTTGCTGATCGAATTGTGGGGAAACCCTATCTACTTCTCGATATTAACCGGGAGGTAATAAGCCGTTATGGCTTGGCTATTGAAAAAGTACAACAGTATATTCAAGCGGCGGTTGGGGGAATGAATATGACCACAACAGTTGAAGGACGTGAACGCTATTCGATACGGATTCGTTACCCGCGTGAGCTACGTGATGATCCTGAAGCTTTGCAACGGATTTATGTATCAACGCCCACTAATCAACACATACCTTTGGGAGAGTTGGTAACTATTAGGTATGAAGCGGGAGCACAAGCCATTAAAAGTGAAGATGGTTTTTTGATTGGATATGTTCTTTTTGACAGGGAAAAGGAATTTTCTGAAGTAGAGGTAGTTGAAAACGCACAGAATCATTTTTCGACCCTTATATCAAACGGTGCTTTAGAAGTACCTGCGGGAATTAGCTATCGTTTTGCAGGTAACTATGAACAACAGGTCAGGGCAAGTAAGCGATTAAGTATAGTAGTTCCCATTGCCTTGGCTATTATTTTCCTCATCCTATATTTTCAATTTTCCTCTGTCACAATATCCCTCATGGTTTTCACGGGGGTCTTTATTGCTTTTGCTGGTGGTTTCATCATGATTGGTCTATATGATACCAGTTGGTTCCTTGATTTTAATTTGTTTGGAACCAATATGCGAGACCTATTCCAAATACGAACAATCAATTTAAGCGTAGCAGTTTGGGTAGGCTTTTTGGCCCTATTTGGTATTGCCACCGATGACGGTGTATTGGTTGCCACCTTTCTTCAGGATAGTTTTAAGAGAAACCAACCCAATACCATAGCAGAAGTCAGAGATGCGGTAGTTGAAGGGGGCTTACGGCGGGTGCGCCCGGCGATGATGACTACAGCTACTACCATTCTAGCATTACTCCCCGTATTGACCTCAACAGGTAGAGGTGCGGACATTATGTTACCGATGGCGATTCCTTCCTTTGGAGGGATGACATTACAGATGATTACGATGTTTACGGTGCCTGTGTTATTTGCACTTTGGCAAGAGTGGAGTCTTAGAATTAATGATAAGACAACACACTGGAATGGCGGCACGAAGGCAGGGATTGCATCACTGGTTATTCTTCTCTTTTTCTCTGCAAGTTCGGCATCTGCTCAGACATTGGCACAACTGACTCAAGAGGTGGAAACGCAAAACCCTGAGTTAAAAATGTTGACAAGTGAATATCGTGCAGCATTGGAACGAGCACCACAAGTAAGTCAATTGCCTGACCCTGAAATAGGCATAGGTGCTTTTCCCCTTCCCGTAGAAACCAGACTGGGAGGTCAGCAATTGAGACTAGGAGCAACTCAGATGTTTCCGTGGTTTGGTACTTTGTCTCAAAAAGAAGAATTAGAGGTAGCCAAAGCTAAAGCAGTTTATGAGCGTGTCGGGGCGAAAATGCTCGACCTAAGGTATCAGTTGGAACAAAGCTATTTTCAGTTGTACCGTATTCAAAGAAGCAGAGCTATTATTCAGGAAAATATTGTCCTTTTCGAAGCACTGGAAAGGCTGGCATCGACCAAGGTAGAAAGTGGAAAAGCTTCTGCTGCGGATGTGCTAAGGGTACAGTTGAAAATTGAGGAATTAAAGCAGGAATTAATCATCCTGGAAACCTCCGAATTAGACCCAACTGCTACGATCAACCAATTAAGGAATCAGCCTTTAAGTAGAGAGGTTGTAATTGTTGAAGATCTCGCATTTACTGATTTACCCTACAATAAAGACAGCTTAACGGCTAATATACAGAAGAATCATCCATTAATCAGAATGCTCAAACAGCAACAAGAAGTAGCAAGAGAGGCCATCGTATTAAACGAGTTCAATAGTAAGCCTTCTTTTGGCGTGGGGTTTGACTACATCTTAGTTGACGAACGTACGGATGCTTTTCCTGCAAATAACGGGAGAGATATTCTTCAGCTTCGAGCGAGTGTTAAAATCCCCCTCTTTAGAGAACAGTATGCCGCCAGGGAAAGGGAAGAGAACATTCGTATTGAGGCACTGGCATATCAACAAGAAGATGTGCTCAGCAAATTCCTGACTACGATCGAGCAGGCGTACGTGCGTCACGAAACTGCCCGCTTGCAGGTTGAGCTTTATCAGCGGCAAATTGAAATTACCGATGCGGCTATCCGCATACTCGAAGATAGCTACAGTACACAAGGCAGTAACTTCGACGAGCTTTTACGCTTGGAAAACGAACTCGTAGATTATGATATGAAAATGCTAAATGCTATTGTTCAAAGCCATTTGGCGAAGAGTAACATCAACCGATTTATCACCCAATAATTAACAGCCATGAATAAATATATCAAAACGATTTTAATAATTTCAGGAGCCTTAAGTGTCGGCTTGTTGATGGGGTATTTGTTGTTTGGCAATAATAATGCCACGAGTAAGACTACTGATGAGCATATTCATAGTGATACTGCAATGGAGACCGCTGGAGCTGAAGAAATTTGGACTTGTTCTATGCATCCGCAAATTCGTCAAAATGAACCAGGGGATTGCCCCATTTGTGGCATGGACTTGATTCCTTTAGTGGCAAACTCTTCTAATGATCCGTTAGTACTAGAAATGACAAATGAAGCTGTCAAATTAGCCAGTATTCAAACAACAATAGTTGGACAAGGTACAGGCTCGACAGCTAAAACACTGCGGTTGTCTGGCAAAGTACAGGCTGATGAACGTTTAGCTTCTAGTCAGGTGGCCCACGTTCCTGGTCGAATAGAGAAACTTTATGTGTCCTTTACCGGAGAAGAAATTAGAAAAGGACAAAAGCTGGCCGATCTTTACTCTCCTGAATTAATTACGGCACAAAGAGAATTACTAGAAGCATTAAAGCTCCAAGCAGTAAACCCGGGATTGATTGAAGCTGCCCGTAATAAACTTAGGTTTTGGAAGATCTCTAAAGAAACGATAGATAGGATTGAAGGGGAGGGGGAAATACAGGAAATATTCCCTGTTTACGCTGACGAATCAGGAATTGTGATGAAGCGCAGAGTAGCTGTTGGCGATTATCTAAAGCAAGGAGAACCATTATTTAGCCTTATGAACCTGCGTAGTGTATGGGTATTATTTGATGCTTATGAAGAAGACATTTCTCATATTTCAATAGGAAATAATGTTTCATTCAGCACTCCGGCGATTCCAAACAGAACCTTCCAATCCCGCGTCACTTTTATTGATCCGGTAATTAATCCTCAAACCAGGGTGGCTTCCGTACGGGTAGAAGTACAAAATACAAAGGGTCTACTGAAACCAGAAATGCTGGTCTATGGAACACTAGAAAATAAGGCTGTTGCGACTTCTAATTTGACCATTCCCAAGTCTGCTGTACTATGGACAGGGCCACGCTCTGTCGTATATGTAAAAGTGCCCGATAGAAGCGTTCCGTCCTTTCAGTTTCGCGAGGTCGAAATAGGAGATGCACTTGGAGAAAATTACCAGTTAATATCTGGTGTAGAAGCAGGAGAAGAAATAGTCACCTACGGGAATTTCGCCATTGATGCAGCAGCTCAACTCAATAATCAGGCAAGTATGATGAACAGAGATGTGATGCTTAAAGGAGCTGATCATTCCGAGCATTTGCCAGATTACACAAGTGTAAGCCCTGCTGACTTCAAGCAACAGCTAGCCGAGGTAACAGCTAGCTATCTTTTATTGAAAGATGCGTTCGTAGCAACTAATGTAGCGTTAGCTGGCGAGCAAGCAGCTAAATTGGTCGCTTCGTTGGGAAAAGTAGATATGGCATTGCTTGATGGTGATGCTCATCTTTATTGGATGGAGCAGCTTTCTGCAATGGAAGCTCATACTACCCAAATTCAAGCATCAAAAGAAATAGAACAACAACGGACACAATTTTCTTTTCTGTCTCAAGCCCTGATTAAAAGCCTTAAAGTGTTTGGGGTACCAGAATCGACCTATTACGTACAACACTGCCCCATGGCCAATGACAATGAGGGAGCTGATTGGTTGAGTAGGGAAGAGCAAGTGCAAAATCCTTACTTCGGGGACAAAATGCTTACCTGTGGAACGGTGCAGGAAACCATTACCAAGAATTTTAAAAACCCAGCTATCGAGGCAACTTCAACACCTCGAATGACGGGCCATAATCATTAATTATCTCTTGACGGGATAGACCGTCAACTATTTTTTAATCCATCAATATTACCAAAATGAAGTATTTGAAAATTTCTTTGGCTGTTTTAGTAGTAGCACTTTTTGCTACACCAGCCTTTAGTCAAAGCTGTCATAGCAGCAACGCTAAAGCAGGTGAGACGGAAGCGGCCAGTAGTGCCAGTATCCTTGAAAATGTGCCTACTGACTTTGAAGCAGGGCAATTTATCGTAGGTGGCGAATGTGGCATGTGTAAACGCACGATTGAAGGAGCTGTAAACAGTCTTACGGGTATCCAAGCCGTAAACTGGGATGTGGAAAGCAAAATGCTTACCGTAAGCTATAACCCCAAGGCTCTCACGGTACAAACGATTCAGGAAAAGATTGCGAGTGTGGGTTATGATGCTGGAACTGTTCGGGCCACCGACGAAGCTTACAACAACCTACACGGTTGCTGCCAGTATGAACGAGTAAAGCTATAATAATTTAGTAGTGTGATCGATGAGGGAGCGAAATTCTGTTTCGCTTCTTCATCTCTAATCAAGTTTTCTAAGGGTACGATACCACGAACCATTCCGACAACCATGAAAGAAAAAATAAAGATGAAAAGCATAATTCCTTTTGTTATTCTCTTGTTCTGCTTCACCACTGTTTTAGCTCAGTTTCGGGTAGAAGGGGTTGTTAGTGAAAGTTCAACGGTTGTATCAAATGCCCGGGTGACCCTATTTAATGAGGATTTATCGATCTTTTTTGAAACACGAACTAATGAAACAGGAAACTACGAGTTCAATGAAATACCTGAAGGTAATTATACAATAGGAGCAACGGCCTTAGAAAGGGATTATCAAACGACCTTGCTGAGTATCGATAGTAACCAGGCAGCGATAAACTTTTCGCTGGAACCAGAAACTAACGGTGGTCGTTGGGAGGTTGTTATGGAAAGCCCAGAACCTTTGGGAGGCACCGATCTTGGAATTTTACTGCCTAATGGGAAGGTTTTTTATTGCCATAACTCAAAGGATCCCTTTTTATTCGATCCAGTCACAAACGATACCGCATTCATTTCAGGGGATGATGAGGTATTGGGATGCGTTGCTCCTGCCTTACTTCCAAACGGAGATTTAATTTTTCTAGGAGGAACAGATCAAGAAATCTATGGGCCAGGAACCAAAATCGTAAAGACCTTTGATACGGAAAGTGAAATATGGGAAAACCGGACAGATTTATCAGACTTTCGTTGGTATCCCAGTTTAGTCCAATTAGCAGATGGGAAATTGCTCCTCACAGGAGGAGGTGGCCTAGATAATCCAATAAGAGTAACGACTACGGAGATTTATGACCCCATAGATTTTACAACAATACCAGTAGGCGAAATAGCAATAGGAAACGAAGTTTCGCCAATGGTACTCTTATATAACGGTGAGGTCTTAATGACACACCGGCCTCCTCAATTGTTTTCACCACCAACGGAAGAATGGGATTTGGCCGCCGATTTTGTGCAAAACAATCGCATGCCAAACGGAGATCATTCCGATCACGAATTAGTACTGCTTCCCGAAGGAAAAGTCGTAGCTATTGGTTACAAATCATTCAATCCTCCAAATTATGGAAGTATTGTTGAAGTATACGACCCTGAATTAAATCAATGGTCATTGGGCCAGAATTTCCTGCCGATTAGGAGTAGAGCTAAGACCGTTTTGCTACCCAATAAAAAAGTATTGGTTATGGGTGGAGAAAAGGAAGACCCTACTGATCCTACCCATACGAACCAGTGGAATTATATGGGAATAACGGACCTCTACAATCCCTACACTGATACTTGGAGGAGATTGGAGAACTTGAATATACCTAGAGAGTATCATTGTACTACAATTCTAGTACCAGATGGAAGAATCATTGCAGTAGGTGGAGAAGGATCTCCGGGCAACGAACCCGCGACGAGTACGATTGAGGCTTTTGAACCTCCTTATCTATTTAAAGGCGTTCGACCTGAAATTCACAACCTGAATAAAGATGATTTTTCACGCGGCGAAAATATTGTTTTCAATATTGAAAAAACGAACTTTCCTACCTCTGTAATCCTCGTGTCTCTGCAATCAGTTACCCATTTTATGAATACGGGGAATAACCGTTTTTTAGAACTCAATTTTTCTCAAGTAGGGAATATGGTAACGGCCCAAGTTCCATTGGATAGCCTGGCAGCACTATCAGGATACTATATGCTTTATGCTATGGTTGATGATATTCCTTCTATAGCAAGAATTATCAAGATCAACTCTGAGCAAGTACTTACAGGGATAACTACATCTTCAAGTACTTCACGGGTAAAACTTTACCCGAATCCAACAACAAATTCAGTTATCCTAAGTGGGCTCAGTGGTGGAGAACTTGAAATATTCAATATCTCCGGACAGTTAATCGATAATCAGACAATTAGAGGTGATCAAACCGAAATAGATATCTCAGCTTATCCGAAGGGGACTTATTCATTCCGAATCAAAACAGCTTCATTTAATCTAGTCCGTCAAATTATCAAACAATAACAACTAGTCTGATGAAGAAAAAGAAAAAATATACCCCAGCACTAGGTCATGATCAATTTACCAATTGGTATGACCAGGTGATTGCATGGACAATGCCAGAAGAAGAGTTTAGAACAAAATTAATTCAACAACTATCACCAAATCCTTCTGAACGTATTTTAGAGTTTGGTTTTGGTACTATAGAGAACCTTATCTACATCATTAGAGCAGAACCTAATGTGAATTATTCTGGATTAGATATTGATCCAAACGTAAAGGTTTTGGCTAAAGAAAAGCTTAGTAAGTTAAAATTTCTAGTAAAGGCAGAGCTTTCGCTTTATGAAGGCGGTGCATTTCCGTATGAAGACAATTCTTTTGATAAGGTATTTAGTTGTTTAGTATTTCACCAATTACAAAGAGAAGAGAAAGTTAATGCGCTAAAAGAAATCTATCGAGTACTTAAAAAAGACGGAATGATACTCATCTGTGATTGGGATAAGCCATCTAGCTTTCTTACAAGCTTAGGGTTTTATGCTGTACAAGTACTTGATGGTTTTGCAACCACAGCTGACAGTAGGAAAGGAATACTAATCGACTTAATGAAAGAAAGTGGCTTTTCTAACGCTAAGCATGTTGATGTAATCAATACCAATATTGGAACATTAAAATATATAATCGGTGCCAAATGAAATTTGTAAAAATGCTAATAATACATAAAAAATTACGCATCATTTTAGTGGGCTTGCTATTATTAATAGCAGGTTCACCTTTTGCGCACGGCGATGAAGGGCACAAAGCAAAACAGGACTCTGTTACAACAGATACACTGATAGAAACTACGACTGCAGTAGTAGCTCATCCGCATACAGATAACCATCTGATGGTTACAGAAAGTAAAATCGTAGATGCTTCGATGAGTGATTTTTCTAATCTACATCCTCTGGTTGTTCATTTTCCGATTGTCTTAGTTCTCTTGGCTGTACTAACCCAAATAGCTAGTTTATTTATCTGGAAAAAGCAGATGGACTGGGCTACCTTATTGCTTTTGTTCGGCGGTCTTTTGAGTGCTTACGTAGCTTCGGTTTTTGTGCATCCTCATACCACAGGACTTTCTGAGGCAGCATCAATGGTACTCGAAAAACACGACCAATTTGCTTACTACACGCTTTGGTTTAGTGGCATTGGACTCTTATTTAAAGTGATTAGTTTTTTATTGCTGAAGGACAAACTTTGGTTGGAACTGACAATTGTTTTATTACTTGCCAGTGCTGCGTTTAGTGTATCCAAAGCAGGGCATTATGGAGCTACGCTTGCTCATATACATGGAGTGGGTGTACAGGGCAAATTTATTGAATCTAATGATGTTCAACACAGCCATGAGCATTAAGACTTTTGGCTGAATTACTTCCTTAATTTAAAGACCAATTATGCGATTACTTATTATTTCTTCCTTATTACTATTGACCTCTTTCAGTTGCCAAAACAGCGCAGTCAATACAACTGATACTGATACTGCTCCCGCTAAAAAGCCGTTGAGTCCGCACGAAACGGCCATGATTATGATTGGCGATGCTCATATCCATCTGGATTATTCTTCACCCGGCGTTCGGGGGCGAACCATTTTTGGCGATCTGATTCCTTACGGGGAATTGTGGAGAGCAGGAGCCAACGATGCTACTTGGCTGGAAACGAACCGGGATTTATTAATCAACAATCAAGTTTTACCAGCAGGGAAGTACGGTTTTTTTGTTGTACCCAACATGGATAAGTGGACTATTGTTATTAACCGGCGCTGGGACCAGCATGGCACCGAAAAATATCAGGAAAATGAGGATGTACTGAGGGTAGATGTAAAGCCTGTTTTACTGACTGAGGTGAAAGAACATCTAATATATGAGCTTGTTCAAGTTAGTGAAGCTTCGGGGCTCTTAAGTTTAGTATGGGAGAAGGTTCGGATAAAACTACCATTTGCAATTAGTGAACTAAATCAATAACATGAGATACCTCGCAGGTTTTTATTTTTTATTTATTCAATTGAGCTTCCTGCTGGCCCAATCAGGCCCTTCTCAGGAGGGCAATATTGACAATTTGCCTGTTCGACAATACGAGCTCACCATTGAGCAAAAGGGAGTCAATATTACTGGAAAGGAAGTCATGGGGATGACCGTCAATGGTTCTATTCCGGGGCCGACATTACGATTTACAGAAGGTGAATATGCCGTGATAAAAGTAACCAATTTGATGGAGGTTGAAACCTCTGTACACTGGCACGGATTATTGTTACCCAATTTCTATGATGGCGTCCCTTATCTGAATACTCCTCCTATTAAGCCCGGAGAATCCTTTACTTACGAATATACAATTAAACAGTCTGGTACTTATTGGTATCATTCTCATACGATGCTTCAGGAACAAGCTGGTGTTTACGGTTCTATCGTCATCGAACCTAAGGAAAAAAAACTGGAATACGATACTGATTTGGTAATTGTACTCTCGGACTGGACCAATGATAAGCCCATGCAAGTATTACGCAACCTGAAAAGAGGGAATGAATGGTTTGGCATCAAAAAAGGTACAGCTACACCACTCAATCAGGTCATTGCTAGAGGTGCGCTGGGCGCTCAGTTCAATTTCTGGAAACAGGGTATGGAGGGTGCCGACATTGCCGATGTGTACTATCCTGCTTTTCTAACCAATGGCCAGCCTAGTCAAGATTACCCGGATTTTGAAGCAGGAGAAAGAATTCGTTTGCGATTTATCAATGCTGCTGCTTCTACGTATTTCTGGCTGACCTTTGGGGGGGAGGACCCCTTGTTGGTGGCAGCTGACGGCTTAAATGTAGTTCCTGTAAATAGGAATAAAACGTTGATTGCCATTGCGGAAACCTATGACTTTATCATCACTATTCCAGAGAATGGAAAGTTGGAAGTCAGAGCGATGGCTCAAGACGGCTCAGGATTCACCAATAGCTTTTTGGGGAAAGGAGAGGTAATTCCAGCCCCTGTAGTACCACGGCCAGACAAAATTGGAATGATGAAAATGATGGCCCAAATGGATATGAAAATGGGTGCTCCCGCTCTTAAATATCGTCCTGGCATGGATGAACGTTTCGAAATGAAAGAGACATACGGTATGCAGATGAATGCAGAGAAGGGAATGAAAGGCATGGCTGGTATGAAACATCACGACAACAAAAAGGCTGCCGAAGCTCCACAGAAGGATTCTATGCAGATGGGACAGATGGATATGCCCAAGGGAGACGCACCCATGAGAGAGATGGAAGCAGGGGAGGTGCCGATGACAGGAATGAGCATGTATAGTGAGTTCAACTACGATTATTTACGATCCACTGCTGAAACAGTATTTCCAGAAGATTTACCAGTAAAGGAGGTCTTACTTAATCTGACGGGCAATATGAATCGCTACGTATGGAGTATGAACGGTGTGCCAATATCGGAAACGGATGAAATAAAAATAGCCCAGGGTGAGGTAACGAGAATCCGGCTCAATAATCTGACGATGATGCACCATCCTATGCATTTACACGGTCATTTTTTCCGTGTTCTTAATAAAAATGGCAGTTATTCTCCCCTTAAACATACCGTCAATGTACCTCCGATGCAAGAGGTGACGATTGAATTTTATGGCAATGAATACGGAGATTGGTTCTTTCATNNTACCATATGATGGGCGGGATGGCGAGGGTTTTTAGCTATGACACACCTCGTGATGAACGGATGGAGCCGTACCCTATAGAAGAAATCATCAAAGAAACGGATTTGTTCTATACCTGGGGAATGGTTGATCTTGCTTCACAGATGACAGCTCTGAATGTAACCTCGGCTAATATTCGTAATCAGTTCAATCTAAATGCGGAATTTGGGTATAATAACAATATGGAGGCAGAGGTCTCCTACGAGCGGTACCTCTATGATTATGTTCGAGTTTTTGGGGGTGTCAATGTGGAAAATACAATTCCTGATAATTTGGACTCGCTTAGTATTACTGCCGTAGCCGGGCTAAGATTTTTAACACCCTATCTCTTTAATCTGGATGTTAGAATAGACGATCGATTACGTCCTCGAATAGGAATAGGAAGGAGTGTTATGATTTTTCCCAGCCTTTCTGTTTTTGGCTATTATGAATACCAGGCTGATTTTGGAGTGATTACCGATTTTGAGAACCAGGTCAATTATGAATCTGAAACGGTATGGAGTGCAGGACTAGAGTACTTATTGGGAAAAAATATTTCACTACTGGCCAGTTATGACAATCGATTTGGAGCTGGTGGTGGATTAAGTTTAAGATTTTAAAAAACGGACAATATGAAACAGTGTTGTCAAACCAATGATAAGCCTTCGAAGGTTAGAGTGCTATATAACAAGCTTATAAAGCTGATTCTTGTCCTTTTGTTGCTTGCAATTATTGTCTCTTACATCAATTGTTAATCTAAAAATATTAAGATGAAGACTTTAAAAATTATGTTTTTGACACTATCACTGCTGGGAATAGGTGTTGCCTTTAGTGCCTGTGGTGGTAGTAGTCATGCCGATGAAATGAAACAACAAACTAAAGAATACACCTCTGCTTATGTATGTCCAATGCACTGCGAAGGAAGTGGAAGCGAAGAACCCGGTAAATGCCCCGTTTGTGGGATGGAGTATGTGGAAAATGAATCTCACAATTCTGAGGGTGCTGCTGGTCATGAAGGACATGACCATTAAGGTACTTAAAGGGAGGTCTTATAAAATAATTCCTCCCCTAGTTTTAGAACCAATTGTTGATGTTTATCAAAGAACAAGATTTTCTAAAATGACCAACCTTCCACGGAAGTCTTCTTTGAAGCCTCAGGTATTGACCAAAGGAGCTTTTATCTACAGTGAAGGTGATCCGGCAAAGTACTTGTTTACGGTACTCAAAGGAAGAGTAAAACTACTAAAGAGAGGGAAGAGAGGCAGTACTCGTAATGTCATTTTAAGAGTTGTTCAACCTAATGAGAGATTTGGAATACTTGATTTTTTTGATGCTTCACATGTTCGCCGGTACGACGCAGTGAGTATGGACGATGAGGTAATATTAAGCCTCACTTTATTTTCTGACTTCAAGGTGGTGTTAGACAACGATCCACAGTTACAAATGAGGCTATGCCAGGAGTTTCTGCAAATGAGTAATAAGTTATGGTTTACCTATAAAAATTTACTCCTCAATCGTACCATCAAAAAGGTCACTGTTACACTAAAAAACCTTGCTTCTTCCTATGGAGAGAGGACAGAGGACGGAGTAGAAGTACAAGGGTATACACATCAGGAATTGGCTGAAGTGATTGGGATATCCCGCCAAAGTGTGTCAACGTCATTAGCTTATCTGCAAAAAGAAGGATTTCTTCGCTACCAAAGATCAAGCTTTGAAATACTAACTTCTGTAAAAAAGAAGAACTGAGTTTTTACAATTACAGCAAAACTATTTAAAATTTAACTATGAAAAATTTACAGCAAAATAAATTCGCCATTGCATCAGGGGGAGCCTCCGTAGTTATTTACCTAGGCTGTTTTTTGGTTATGCAATTATTGGGAACAGAGAGCCTCGTTAAACTTTCGAACCTCTTGTTTCACGGAATGGACTTTTCAACTATTATCCGGACGGATATTTCATTCCTTGAAACCTTGATAGGAACTGCGGCCTCATTTGTTTTCTGGGCTGTTATTGGTTATGTAGTTGCGTTCATTTACAATAAATTGAATTGAATGAACAGTCTTTACACTTTAGTAATCAATATTAAATCAACTTAACAATAATAACTATGAATCCTTACTTGAAATTTGGTCTAATGCTGCTAACTAGCTTCCTTATCATGTATGCCGTGATGTACCTTAATGTAGATCAGCTCGACCATATCTACACCGCTCAATCGCGGACCTATATGACTATATTGATGATTGTACCCATGGCTATCTCTATGCTGCTATTTATGTGGGGGATGTATAAAGACAAGCGGCTCAACTACCTAATTCTGGGGGAGCGGTACTCATTGGCGTTTTCACATTCTACATTTTGAGAGAGCAGACTTTTGTAGATGACAAAGCCTGGATGCGAGCCATGATTCCCCATCACAGTTCAGCAATCATGGTCAGTCAGTCGGCTAAGCTCAAAGACCCGGAAGCTATAGAACTGGCAAAAGAAATCATCGAGGCTCAAAAACGGGAAATTGCACAGATGAAGAAAATGTTATACCGCTTAGAACAGAGTGGCCAATAACTAGCACTATAATTAGCGTGCGACTATAAAAGTAAACTAAACAGAAAATGGATCACCAACATCAACACGATTATCATTCAACAGATCAAGTAACCCAACATGACAAGAAACACGATCATCATGACCATCACCGGATGATGATCAATGATTTCAGGCGCAGGTTTTGGGTGTCACTTGCACTCACGCTACCTGTTTTGTTGTTGGCACCTATGATCCAGGAATGGCTCCATTTGGATTGGAGTTTTACTGGTGATCGTTGGGTCTTATTTGGCTTGTCTAGCATTATCTACTTCTATGGCGGATGGCCTTTCTTAAAAGGCTTGGCTGAAGAACTTGACAAAAGAACACCGGGAATGATGACCCTCATCGCGGTAGCTATATCAGCTGCCTACCTTTACAGCTCAGCGGTAGTTTTTGGCTTGGAAGGCAAGACTTTTTTCTGGGAACTGGCCACCTTAATTGATGTGATGCTGGTAGGGCATTGGATTGAGATGCGTTCAGTTTTAGGAGCTAGCAAGGCCCTAGAAGCCTTGGCTGCGCTAATGCCAGACGAAGCCAACTTAGTTCACGATGATCACGTGATGAAAGTAAAAGTCAGCGAACTCAAGCCTGGCGATATTATCCTCATCAAGCCTGGTGAAAAAGTCCCTGCCGACGGTGTGATTGTAGAAGGGGAGAGTGAGATAAATGAAAGTATGCTGACAGGTGAAAGCAAGCCAGTTAGTAAGACAGTAGACAATACTGTCATTGGCGGTGCGATCAATGGAAGTGGTTCCATAAAGATGGAAGTAAAGGGAACGGGAGAAGAGAGCTACCTGTCCAAAGTAATCAACATGGTGCAAGAGGCACAAGGGCAAAAATCTAAAACGCAGCGGTTGGCAGATAAAGCGGCGTTTTGGCTCACCATCATTGCCTTAGTAGCAGGGTTCGGTACTTTTACTGTATGGCTAATGCTGGGCCGTGAGTTATCCTTTGCATTAGAACGAATGGTAACCGTGATGGTCATTTGCTGTCCACACGCACTAGGTTTAGCCATCCCTCTAGTCGCTGCAATTTCAACCAGTATGTCTGCTAAAAATGGCCTACTCGTCCGAAACAGAACCGCTTTTGAAAATGCTCGTAAAATTACGACTATCGTTTTTGATAAAACGGGTACGCTTACCAAAGGGTCTCACGAGGTAATGCGCATAGTGTCCTTGTCCAATCAATGGAATGAGGAAGAATTGTTACGCTACTCAGCGTCTGTCGAAAGCCCTTCAGAGCATCATATCTCTAAAGGGTTAGCACGGAAAATTAAAGCAAAAAAGCTTGAATTATACACGGTGCAAAACTTCAAATACCAATCAGGAGTAGGTGTGAGTGGTACCGTTAATGGTAATCAGGTCAGTGCAGGAGGCTATCTTCTTTTGGAACAATTAGAAATAAGTGTACCAGAAGATAAGGATGAAGGGATTGAAACTAAGATTTTCATTGTTGTGGATAAAGAGCTAATCGGGTTTATCACTTTCGCAGATGAGATTAGAGAAAGTTCCGCTCCGGCTATTAAAACGCTTCAGGAAAACGGTATTAAAGTCTCTTTACTTACGGGAGATAATGAAAAAGTAGCAGCAGCAGTTGCTCGTGAATTGGGTATGGATGATTATATGGCTGAGGTTCTACCGGAGCAAAAACAAGCTAAAATAAAGGCTTTACAGCAGGATGGCGAATTCGTAGCCATGACTGGTGACGGCGTGAATGATGCTCCTGCTCTGGCGCAAGCAGATGTTGGAATTGCGATTGGGTCGGGAACGGATGTAGCTGCGGAAACCGCCGACATTGTACTGGTAGACAGCGATCCAAAAGACATCGCTAATTTAATCCTATTTGGTAAAGCGACATATCGCAAGATGATACAAAATTTAGGCTGGGCAACTGGTTACAATCTTATTGCGTTGCCTTTAGCAACAGGATTTGTTCCTGGTTTGATGATTAGCCCTGCTTTTGGTGCAGCATTAATGAGTATAAGTACTGTAGTCTGTGCTGTGAATGCTCAGTTACTTAAAAAAGACTTACAATGACAACAACAGTATTAGCCATCAAAAATATGGTTTGTGATCGCTGTATCAAACTGGTTCGAGAACAATTGCAAGAACTTGGCCATACACTAAAGAGCATTGAACTTGGTCGAGTTGAGGTGGTAGGCGAACTACACGAGACTGCATACGTAATAATCAGTGAAATGCTATCAGAAAATGGCTTTGAGCTTATGAATGGTGCAGATGCTGAGACTATTGAAAAAATAAAAAAACTGATACTCGATCACTTGCATAATGGCCCCCAAAAGCCGGAAAAAATGAATTTTTCTACCTATCTGGAAAAGGAAGTGGGAATGAATTATTTCAGCCTTTCCAAACTGTTTTCTACTACGGAATCTATAACAATTGAGCGTTACATTATTTTGCAGAAAATAGAAAGGGTCAAAGAATTGTTGATTTATAATCAAATGAGTCTTAGTGAGATTGTCTTTGAGTTACAGTATAGTAGTATTTCTCATCTATCTCGGCAATTTAAAAAAATAACAGGGCTTACGCCTACTGCTTTCAAAAAAAGTGGCAAGGGAAGAAAATCTTTAGACAAGCTCTAGTGGCCTGCCTCTTAAATAATTATACCTAAAAAACCTGATAAAACGCAGCTTTTAGGCAAGAACAACGATCAATTGTTTCGGACTATTCGGGCTGATGCCAAGATAAGGCAAAACAAAACCAAAGAAATACAAAATAATATTTTGCAAAATTCTTAATCTTTGCGTCTTTAAATATTCCTCAAATCATAAATTAAATATTATGAAAACAAGCCTACTAACTATTTGTCTTTTTTTATTTGGCAGCCTGTTCCTTTTTTCTCAAACTAATATAACGCTAAACATTCATCATAAATTAGGGGATGCAGATTTTGCGATGGGAACAGAAGTAGTCAACAACATTGAAAGTAATTTTGACTTTACACGTTTAGAGTATTATATCGCAGAAATCTCCCTGATTCACGACGGAGGTCAGGAAACTAATATTGAAAATATCTACATGCTAGTGGATGCTAACGAAGAAACTTCTCAGGCATTAGGTGAGTTAGCTATCACTAATGTTGAAGCTATTCGGTTCCACGTAGGAGTAGATGAGGCAAATAACCATGCCGACCCAGCTGGTTTTGGTAATGGTCATCCTTTGGCTCCTCAGTTCCCTTCCATGCACTGGGGCTGGGCTGCTGGTTATCGTTTCGGAGCCTTCGAGGGAAATAGTGGCACCAGTATGAATCAGACTTGGCAGATTCACGCTCTGGAAGATGAAAATTACTTTCAAACGGAAGTAGCATTGGAATTGGCGGCTGATAACGGAGAACTAGTAATCGACTTAGATGCGGATTATATTCGTTCTATGGAAGATATAAACCTAAACAGCGGACCGATTACTCACGGAGGGTTCGGTGAAGCCATCACCGCTTTACGAAATTTTCAAGAGCATGTTTTCACGGCTTCTGATCTTGTCAGTAATAACGAGGATGTGCAGATCGTCCGTAACGTCAAACTTTACCCCAATCCGTCAACCACACAGCGTAGTAGTCTTTATATTTCTACGGATACTGAAGAGCTTTATCAGTTGACGATAACGAATGCACAGGGACAAGTGATCACGCAGATGGATCAAGTGAGTAGTAATACAGAAATTAATCTCACCTTAGCTACTGCCGGAGTATACTTTGTCAGCCTACAGCAAAATGGTAAAACTTTGAGAGCTGAACGCTTAGTAATACAATAAATCAACCGCTAAGGAGTGATGAAAAGGTATATTTTCTTCGGAATGATCTTCCTGTTGCTAGTAGCCTGCCAGCAAGAAGAACCTGTAGTGAATATGCCTTTTCCTCTTTTGATGGAAATACCCGATGGATTTCCGGATATCCCATCCACGGAAGAGAATGAATTTACTGAGCAGCGTTGGAAACTGGGAAAGCACTTGTTTTTTGACCCAATTATGTCGGTAGATTCCTCTATTAGTTGCGCCTCTTGCCATCAGCCGGAACTGGCATTTAGTGATGACATTGACTTTAGTCTGGGAGTAGATCAGCGTCTGGGTACACGGAATTCACCTAGTTTAGCAAACGTTGCTTATCACCCTTATTTGACCCGTGAGGGGGGCGTGCCTACTTTAGAAATGCAAGTCTTGGTACCTATTCAGGAACACAATGAATTCGACTTTAATATTGTCTTGCTAGCAGAACGTTTACAAGCCGATAGCATGTATGTGCAGATGGCACTAAATGCGTATGATCGACAACCTGATCCATTTGTCATCACACGAGCTTTGGCTTGCTTTGAACGCAGCTTATTAAGCGGTAATAGTCTCTATGATCAACATAATCGTGGTGAAGTTAGTCTCTCACCACCAGCGTTGCGAGGCAAAGAGCTATTCTTTAGTGAACGTATTCAATGCAGTAATTGTCATGGTGGGTTCAATTTTACCAATTATGATTTTGCGAACAATGGTCTTTACACCAATTATTCGGATGAGGGACGGTTTCGGTTAACAGGAGAAGATCAGGATCGGGCAGTTTTTAAGGTACCCTCTCTTCGCAATATAGAACTTTCCGCGCCGTATATGCACGACGGTTCATTAAGTACCTTAGAAGCTGTTATAGCTCATTATAATAGCGGTGGCAAAGAACATACTAACAAGAGTCCTTTTCTGCAACCTTTGCTGTTGAATTCGCAGGAAAAAGAGGATTTAGTCGCTTTTTTAAAAAGCCTAACGGATTATTCTTTTATAGAAAATCCTATTTTCAAACAAGAGTAATGTTTACAAAATGAAATTCAGATACCTATTCTTTCTTTTGAACCTAATTGGCGTTTTTTGTTTAATTGCTTGTGGTGATGACGACAGCATGGATGAGATTCCACCAGAATATGATGACACACCTTATATCTTAGAATATGGCAGTTTACCTGATCCAGAGCTCCCCCAAGACAATATCTTAACGGAACAGAAGGTACTACTGGGAAGAATGCTTTTCCACGAAACCTTGCTAAGTAAGGATGGTAGCCAAGCTTGTGCCTCCTGTCATTTACAGGCTGACGGTTTTTCTGATCCTGACCGATTCTCGATTGGTGTAGAAGGACTGGAAGGTAAACGTCAAGCTATGCCCGTTTTCAATATGGCTTGGCATACGAACGAGTTCTTTTGGGATGGTAGGGCGAATTTGTTACGCGACCAAGCTTTAAAGCCCATTCAAGACCCGTTGGAAATGAACGAAACACTGGATAATGTAATTAGTAAACTGAGCGCAGAAAAAACGTATCGAGACCAATTTGTACGCGCCTTTGATTCTGCAATGATAACGGAAGAAAAAATGGCACTTGCCCTAGAGCAATTTATGTTAAGTATTGTATCTTATAACACCAAATACGACCGCTACCTAGCAGGAGAAGAAGCTTTGACGGAAAGCGAAGAAAGAGGCCGGATGTTATTTGAAACGGAATACAATCCTTTCTTTCCAGAGTTTTCGGGAGCAGATTGTGTCCATTGTCACGGGGGTAAAAATTTCGAAAATGACCAATACATGAACAATGGTTTAGATAGTGATACTGACTTCACCGATTTAGGCCGCGAAGATGTAACATTAAACCCTGAAGACCGAGCTAAATTTAAAGTGCCTAGTTTGCGCAATGTAGCCCTTACTGCTCCTTATATGCACGATGGCCGTTTTCAGACATTGGAAGAGGTAGTTGATCATTACAATGAAGGAATCCAGAGTTCTTCTACGGTAGATCCAACAGTAGAGAACACTCGCGAAACAGGACTCTTCCTTACAGAACAAGATAAAGAGGACTTAATCAATTTTTTACATACTCTCACGGATGAAGTGATGATTAATGAACCAGCTTATCGATCTCCTTTTTAGTGAACTGGTGAAACTTCAATTATACAACCTAACCAAATGAGAAAATGAAGATTAAGCTAAGTGCTGCTGATTAATACAGCAGTAAATGTGATTAAAGACTATCAGTGAAAAGACTACTGTCCATTTTTTTGACGAGGTTCAGAATGCAGTCGTATTGACCAAGATTAGACAAAACATAACCAACAAGCTATAACACATCCTGCTTAACATCAGCCGATCTTTGCACTATAAAAGATAGAAATATGAGTGCAGAGGTTATCATGGAAAATAAAAATGATAGAAAGCAGTCTAAAGACCGTTTTCCCGTCACGGGGATGAGTTGTGCATCTTGCTCAGCCAGTGTGGAGTCTATCCTGAATCAACTACCGGGAGTACATGAAGCCTCGGTAAACTTTGCCAATGCTACAGCTACGGTAGAATTTGATAATTCCATTATCAGTCAACAAGAGCTACAGGCGGCACTACAAGCGGTAGGTTATGACCTGATCTTAGGAAATAATGATTCCAATTCATTAGTAGAGCAGGAGGATCGGGCTACACAATCCTATCAGAAAGCGTTGCGTAAAACGATCTGGGCCGCTGTACTAACACTTCCGGTTTTTATCCTTGGTATGTTTTATATGCACTGGGTTCCAGGTAGATGGATTTCACTGCCTCTCAGTGCGATAGTGCTATTCTGGTTTGGGCGTGATTTCTTTATTGGTGCGTATCGGCAAGCTAAATTCGGTAAGGCTAACATGGACACACTGGTAGCCTTGAGCACAGGGATAGCTTTCTTCTTTAGCTTGTTCAATACCCTCTTTCCTGACTTTTTTATTTCCCGAGGCTTTGAGAGCCACGTATACTACGAAGCGGCGACCGTTATAATCACTTTCATTTCGCTGGGCAAATTACTGGAAGAACGAGCTAAATCGAATACTTCTTCTGCCATCAAAAAATTAATTGGATTACAACCAAAGACCGTACGAATTGTAGAGGACGGTATGGAAATCACTATTCCAATTGAACAAGTCAAGCGAGGACAGCATATAGTTATTAAGCCAGGTGAAAAAATACCGGTTGACGGTAGTATTATCACAGGGGACAGTTTCGTTGATGAAAGCATGATCACTGGTGAGCCGATAGCAGTGCACAAAACCGTTGGTGACACGCTATTTGCAGGTACGATTAACCAGAAAGGAAGCTTTCGATTTGAAGCGGAGAAGGTAGGGCAAGAGACATTACTTGCTCAGATCATCCAAATGGTGCAAGAAGCACAAGGAAGTAAAGCTCCCGTTCAGGGGTTGGTCGATAAGATCGCTGGAGTCTTTGTCCCCACAGTAATTGTGATTGCAATCATTACCTTCACGGCATGGATGATATTGGGTGGGCAGGATGCCTTTTTTCATGCATTACTAAATGCTATAGCGGTGTTGGTTATCGCCTGTCCGTGCGCGCTTGGTCTTGCTACCCCTACGGCTATTATGGTAGGGATTGGGAAAGGTGCAGAACATAATATTCTCATTAAAGATGCAGAAAGTCTGGAGTTAGGATACAAGGTTAATGCCGTTATTCTGGACAAAACTGGAACTATTACGGAAGGGCATCCAGAGGTACAGCGTACACACTGGACGGAGACCGCTACTTCATACGACAAAGGAGTCTTACGCCGCATAGAAGAACAGTCTGAGCACCCATTAGCCGAAGCGGTAATCAAGTATCTGGAGCAAGAAGGAACCCCAACGGAAGAAGTGACCAATTTCAATAGTATTACCGGTAAAGGTGTACGCGGGACAGGAGTGAAGGGAGTAACCTACTTCGTAGGTAATTTCAAATTGATAGCAGAGCACAATTTAGAGATCACTGCCGAAGTAACGCAAACTTACCAAGAGTGGAGTGAAGAAGGCATGACCGTCATTTTCTTTGCAAACCAAAAGACAGTGCTCGGAATACTGGGTATAACTGATAAGATAAAGCCTACTTCTGCTAAGGCCATTGCCCTACTACAAAAGCGAGGCATAGCTGTGCATATGCTAACCGGGGACAATGCTAGAACAGCCGCAGCTGTATCTAAGCTAGTAGGTATTACGAAATTCCAGGCCGAAGTAATGCCTAGTGATAAAGCAAATTATGTAAAGCAACTTCAACAGGAAGGCTATACAGTAGCCATGGTCGGTGATGGCATCAATGACTCGCAAGCTTTGGCACAGGCAGATGTTAGCATCGCAATGGGCAAAGGATCGGACATTGCTATTGATGTGGCAAAGATGACCCTAATTACGTCTGACTTAATGGCTATTCCTCAAGCACTGAAACTATCCAAGAAAACGGTAATTGGGATACGACAAAATCTATTCTGGGCCTTCATTTATAATTTAATCGGAATTCCGATTGCGGCGGGTCTACTGTATCCAATCAATGGGTTTGAGCTTGACCCCATGATTGCCGGTGCAGCGATGGCACTTAGTTCCGTGTCAGTAGTCACTAACAGCTTACGTTTAAAACAAATAAAAATTTGATCGAATCATGAAAGAGCTAAAATTCAAAACCAATATTAATTGTTCAGGTTGTTTATCCAAAGTGACTCCCATACTGGAAGCCAAAGAAGGCATCGATGTCTGGCAGGTTGATTTGCAGGATGATGACCGTACCCTAACGGTAAAAACAAGTGACTTAACGGAAGAAGAAGTACAGGCTGCCGTAGCAGAGGCTGGTTTTAGAGCAGAAGCGAAGTAGCAAATACAATTATTTTGAAACTATGCATTAAAGAGGAGCTACTATCAACGCGGGTTAGTCCGCTCCTCTTTTTGTCCAAGTTGGATGCCTCTATGCTTGAGTAATTTGTAGAATGTACTTCTAGCCACACCTAAATGTTGGCAGATTTGGCTTACTGATAGATTACCCTCTCGGTATAAAGTCTCTGAGATGATGGCTTTGTCCTTAGCTTGTTGAGATAAACCTTTGGGTCGCCCACCTTTTCGACCACGCGCGCGGGCAGAATCTAGTCCCGCTTTGGTGCGCTCACTGATGATGTCGCGCTCAAATTCTGCTAGTGCGGCAAACAGATGGAAAGTTAGTTTCCCTTGTGGAGTAGTGGTGTCAATAGCATCATTGAGCGATTTCAGACCCGCACCCTTGTCCTGTATCTCGGTGACAAGATTTACCAAGTCGCGCAGTGACCGCCCTAGCCTATCCAATTTCCAGATAATGACAATATCACCTTTACGTAGCTGATCTATCATTCGGCGAAGTTCTGGTCGGTCAGTTTTAGCACCGCTGGCTTTTTCTTCAAAAAAGAGTTCGCAGCCTTCTTTGGCCAAAGCATCTTTTTGTAAAGCGAGGTTTTGGTCTTTGGTGCTTACTCTGGCATATCCGATTTTCAAAATAAAACCTCCTAGAGCAAGACTATTATATCTTCTGGCTTTTCCATAAGGTATAATGATTTTACACCTTTATCAAAAGTCACAAACTTTAAGCTCTCACGATAAGCTAAACCTGTTAAATATGCATCAGTTAGCTGCTTGGAGTTTAACACATAATCAAAATTTATAGTGCCATCATCTAAAGGGTAACTATCAGCGATAAATTTATGATGAGGGTATATTTTTTTAAGTCTGCCAAAATACCCATTAACTATCTTCGGAGTTGAGCCTTCTAATCCATATGCAGGATTTGATAAAATCCTTACTATGCCATTCTCCGTTATTGGGCAAGTCGACCATCCATTTTCACAATTCTTACTTAACCAATCACTGGCAATAGAATGATGAATATGATCTTCATCAAGGATAGAAATCAATACATTAACATCAAGTAACCAACTCATTAGAAGCCTTCTTCTTCTCTGATCTTATTAATAAACTCATTGGTGATCTTCTTGCCCGTATTTCTTGTGGGTATTATTGGAAAATCTTCGGCCTCAAACTTTGGCAGCTCTCTATCTAATCCTTTTCTTACCAATTCTGAAATGGTATCACCTATCGAATTATTATTCGTTTGCGCCAGATGCTTTGCTATGATGTATACTTCATCATCTATGTTTAGGGTAGTTCTCATTTTTTAGTAAACCTCTCTTAATTACCACATCTGATGATATAGCATCAGATGCTATAAGTCAAGGTAATATGTACCGCAAAAGGATGCTAACCTACCTTTATCGTACTTTGATTTAGTAGACCAGTTTTTTGTACTGCTGGTGAAAGAAAAAGTGGAAAATCGAGGTTGCTTGATTAGTGTTCGGGAAAACGGTCGTTTTTGTGGACACTGTTTAGACTGGAACATTTCTGCTTGAAGAAACGTATAAGTAAATATTGCCTAGATGGGGCAGATTATTATCAAAGATTTTTAGTGCAAAACCCTAAGGGCCTCATGAAAATCATCTAAACATGATTCAGGTCTTTTTAAGCGATCCTAGTACAGTGATCGCTTTGTTAGGGCTTATCCTCGAAGTAATTCGTTTTGCTCGTGAACTTTATCAGGACAAAAAGGGATAATTCACTATTAAGAATGATTAGTAAGGAGAGCTCGACATAGTCGGGCTCTTTTCATTTTATACGAAATGATAGAAAGAAACCGTCCTAGATAGGACGGAAAACATGCCCATCTTCAATGAAGTATCCTTCCGCATCAAGATCGCGGGCATAAGCAGCGTAGTCAATATAAGTGCGGAGACTTTCGGGAATCGAGTGAGCGTAGAGTTCATCAAAAGTTTGTGTGGCATAATCCAGGAAAGAGTCATACTCGCCTGCGTATGTATCTTCAAAGTTTGCTTTTGCAGATGCTAGATCATCAACGTTNNGCTTCACCGTGTTCGGATAATGCTTCCATTATACTGACGATAGTATCGAGACTTTCATATTCGGAAATTCGGATGCCGCCAAGTTCAAAGTCGTGGATGGCCCAATCCTCAGCTACTTCGCCGTATTGCTTGGTATAGGGACTGGTTTGGAGGATTTGGTTGATCTCTTCCAGGATATCGTCTTTGCTTAAGCCGTCGAGGTCGATCCATTTACCGTGAAGAATGCTTGCATTATAGTCTAATAAAGAGGCTACATAAATTTGGTAATTGTCTGTTGATGTATTTT
>NZ_JBOEFX010000044.1:0-49829 GCF_050633125.1 Lewinella sp. | reverse complement strand
ATTTAGCCGTAGTGGTGGAATAGAACTAGGTTGGACTGTTGGATCGTTAGCTGGTTCGATAGTACGATATAGAAAAACAAAAGCGGCAGTTCCTGGAGGAAATGGGGACTGCCGTTTTTTATTGAACCATCAGACAATTGAACTATCAAGCACTGAAGGTTTTTTGAACCATATAAGGGATTATAAGGGATTATAAGGGCATTTAAGGAGGGGTAATCAGATGGCGTAGGCGAAGCCGATGTCGAATAGGAAAAGGGAAATTAGATGAGCTAAATTCGCGAATTTAACTCATCTATTAACGATCCAGTAGAAAATCGACCAATTCTGACATCCTTCCTAGTTCTGTATAGGTGTAATCGGCTAGTTTGTGCTCGCTTACTTTCTCCAATTCCCAGGTTGTGTGATAGGGGATATGGATGGCTTGGGCGCCGGCCTGAAGCACCGGGAGTACATCGGATTTGAGGCTATTGCCGACCATAAGGAATTGTTCTGCAGGGATGTTGTGTCGTTGGAGGAGGCTGCGATAGGTGACCTCGTTTTTTTCACTGACGACTTCCACAATTTGAAAGTAATCAGCGATCCCAGATCGAGCGAGTTTATTTTCCTGGTCGAATAAGTCGCCCTTGGTGACGACCATGAGAACAAAGTGTTCACTGAGGGTTTTAACGCTTTTCTCTACGGTTTCCAGGAGATGCACCGGGTGTTCGAGCATTTCCTTGCCGAGATCAATGATCTGCTGAATTTCAGTGCCGTTTACTTTGCCGCTGCTAAGCTCTATCACTGTTTCTATCATCGACAGCATAAAGCCCTTAATGCCGTAGCCAAAAAGCCGCAGGTTTTTCTTCTCGTACTCGTAGAGTTTGCTGTCCATCTCCTTAGGGTCAGCCAAGTATTTGCCGATGATTTTCCTACAGGCATCCTGGGTGCGAACGAAGATAGGCTCATTCATCCAGAGGGTGTCATCGGCGTCGAGGGCGAGGTATTTGATAGTCGCGGAATCAAACATAAACCTTATTTTAGACGACCATCCTCCATCACCAAGCGGCGGTCACTAAGTTTAGCAAGTTCTTCGTTGTGGGTGACAATGACGAAGGATTGCTTGAAGTCTTTGCGGAGTTGGAAGATAAGCTCGTGCAATTCTTCGGAAGTTCCAGAGTCGAGGTTCCCTGTTGGTTCATCGGCGAAGACGATGGCAGGCTGATTCATGAGGGCCCGAGCTACGGCTACACGTTGTTGTTCTCCACCGGAAAGCTGGTTAGGCTTATGTGTCAACCGGTCTTTGAGGCCAAGGTAATCTAATAATTCTTTGGCTCTATTTTGAGCTATGCTTTGGTCCTTCTGTTGGATAAAAGCAGGAATACAAACGTTTTCCAGTGCGGTGAATTCAGGCAGCAAATGATGGAATTGAAAGATAAAGCCGATCTGCTGATTGCGAAAAGCGGCCAGTTTTTTTGTGGAGAGATCAAAAACAGATTCTCCCTTGATGAGCAGTTGCCCTTGGTCTGGGCTGTCGAGGGTGCCGAGAATATGGAGCAGTGTGCTTTTTCCAGCACCTGAGCGCCCCACGATGCTAACGATTTCTCCCTCGTCAATGCTAAGATTGACGCCTTTGAGTACCTCCAGACTTCCGTAGGATTTGCGAATATCCTTTGCTTCGATCACGTGTTTCCATTTTTGCGAGTCCAAAAGTAGGGATAATTAGTGGAAAGTAACAGATGAAGAGGAGGAGCTATAATCAATTGGTATAAAAGGAGTGTGCCCAAATGTTTTAACATCTGGGCACACTGGATTAATACGCTTTATATGTTTGCTTACTTCTTACCAGAAGTAACCCACTACAAAGAGTGTAATGATCAAAAGAATGACAGCTAGGTAACGATAGTTCTGGTACCATGGAAGGTCTTTCAATTCTTCGGTTTCTTCAGCAATGAGTGCTGGTGACCAGATCATGCCTTTTAGTTTGTTGGCAGCAGGTGGAGCCGTCGCTAAACTTACTACGATATGCACGATAAGACAAAGGAAGAACAAGACAGTAGTACGGAGTAAGAAGTGCATTTGGAAGAACCAGTGGTCAACCTCTCCGATGATTCCTGTTACCCAAATAATAGCCATGATCACACCAAACATGAGGCTGTAAAAACTTCCTTGACTATTACCTCTTTTCCAGAATAGTCCTAGGAGGAATGCCGAAACTATCGGCGGTGCAATGTAACCGAGTACATCTTGAAGGTATTTGAAAAGATCACCGTATTTGCCAATTTGGGGAGCCCACAGTGAAGCTAGAATTACGAGTACAAGCGTTGCGATCTGACCAGAGCGAACCAGCTGTTGACTGGTCATGTTAGGACGGAACTTATTGACAAAGTCCATCGTGATTAAGGTAGAAGCAGAGTTAAATGTGGCAGAAATACTACTCATCATTGCTGCGAGTAAACCGGCAACTACTAAGCCCAGTAGGCCAGTAGGGAGAAGACCGAACAAGAGGGAAGGATAGGTGAAGTCGGTACAATTGGCCAGGTCTGCACATGGGCCAGCGGCGGTTTGGTAAGCAAACTCCTGATCTTTGAAAATCAGAAACGCAATGGTGCCCGGAATAACCATGATGAGGATAACCGGTAATTTGAGGAAACCAGCAAACAGCGCACCCCAGCGGCCGTGGTTAAGGCTCTTGGAACTGAGTACCCGCTGAACCATAAACTGGTTGTTGGCCCAGAAGTAGAAACCCAGTAAGGGGACACCGGTAATGAGACCCCACCAAGGAACAATAGGACTGTCGTATTGACGCCACCATTCGCCGGAATTATCCCTTACAATACTTAATGCTTCCTTTGCATCTTTATCAATTACGCCAGCAGCTTTTAGGTTGTCAAGTTGCTCAACCATACCGCCCCAGCCGCCTACTTTTTGGAGGCCGTAATAGGTGAGGACGATCGAACCAAAAATAAGTACAATAGCTTGGATAACCTCCGTTTTTACTACGGAGTTTAGCCCTCCTGGTATCGTGTACGCAGCAGCTGAAGCAGCAAGAATAATTATGACTACCCATGGTGGCAGCGTTGGGAAAATTAGCCCCAGTACAATTGTTCCTACATACAGCGAAGCTGCGGTGTCAATCAGTACATTACCTACTACAGTAATAAAGGAAAAGTAGTAGCGTGACCGAGCATCATACCTCTTTTCCATAAACTCAGGCATGGTATAAACCCCGCTTTTTAGGTAGAATGGCAGGAAGAAAATGGCGAAGAATACCAAGACCAGCACCGCATACCACTCATAGTTATACACCGTCATGTCCAGCAAGTAGGCAGAACCCGCCAAGCCAATTAAGGTAGAACTTGAAATATTAGCCGCAAATAAGGAAATACCTACTACCGGCCAGGTAAGGCTACGCCCCCCAAGGAAATATTCTTCAGAAGTGGCTCTTTTGGATTGAGAAATCCCGTAAACGATAATGCCCACGAAGTAGACTATGATTACCAGGAAGTCAGTAATTGTAAGTGTAGTATTCATAAAACGAGGATAGTGTTAGAAAGTAGGTTCTTCATTCAATAAAGCCAAACAAGTCAGCGATAATGGGTTGTGCTAAACAGTAAATAGCCAAGCTAAAAAAAAGAGCGACTACCCGCAATGGATATCGCTCTCAAAAGAAATCACCCGACTGTTATAAAGTTATAATTCTTGTGGTCATTCGTCGTTCCTTGTAATCAGAGGAAACAATATAGTATCCTCAAGGAAGCGCCAAAATAGGGAATTCTGTGTTTTTACAGCAATTAAAGGTATTATTTTTGAAAAACGCCTTTATGCGGGGCTTTATTTCAATGTTGGTACGAATGAAAATGTCGTGGTACTTACTCTCGCCATTGCTTGTAAGTATTGATCAGCCCATTGGTTGAGCTGTCGTGGGCAGCAATAGGGGTGTCTCCTTTTAGCTCTGGCTGAATAGCTTTGGCGAGCTGCTTGCCTAGTTCTACTCCCCATTGGTCGAAACTGAAGATATTCCAGATGTGACCCTGAGCGAATATTTTATGCTCATACAGTGCGGTGATCAACCCTAGTGTGTAAGGCGTCAAGGCTTTTAGCATAATAGAATTAGTGGGCTTGTTGCCTTTAAATACTTTGAAGGGTAGGAGCTTTTCAATGGCTGCATCATCCATTCCCTGGTCTTTGAGTTCTTGACGTACCTCATCAGCTGTTTTACCTTTCATCAATGCTTCGGTTTGGGCAAAGAAGTTGGAAAGAAGAATAGGGTGGTGGTCGCCCATCGGGTTATGGGTGATGGCAGAAGCTATAAAGTCGCAAGGGATCAATTTTGTACCCTGGTGGATAAGTTGGTAGAAGGCATGCTGGCCATTGGTGCCAGGCTCTCCCCAGATGATGGGGCCAGTTTCGTAATCGACGGGGTTTCCCTCGCGATCAACGTATTTACCATTGCTTTCCATGTTGCCTTGCTGGAAATAAGCAGGGAAGCGGTGCAGGTATTGTTCGTAAGGCAAAATAGCCTCGGTAGCGGCCCCGAAGAAGTTGTTGTACCAGATGCCGATTAATGCTAAGAGGGTTGGCATGTTACGCTCAAACGGTGCTGTACGAAAGTGCTCGTCCATGGCGTGAAAACCATCGAGGAGCTGGCGGAAATTTGTAAAACCTACTGTACAGGCAATAGATAAACCAATGGCAGAGGTGAGCGAATAGCGGCCGCCGACCCAGTCCCAAAACTCAAACATATTGACGGGATCAATACCGAATTTGGCCACCCCGTCGGCGTTGGTAGAGACAGCCACGAAGTGTTTAGCTACATCTTCTTCCTGCGCAGGATGTTCCAGAAACCAGTTTCTAGCCGAATGTGCATTCGACATGGTTTCCTGGGTCGTAAAGGTTTTAGATGCAATGATGAAGAGGGTCTGCTCGTGATCTACTTTACGTAAAACTTCGGCCAGATGGGTACTGTCTACATTGGAAACAAAATGAACCTGGCGGCCTTCTTGCCAGAAAGGGCGCAGCGCTTCGGTGACCATAACGGGCCCCAAATCTGAGCCGCCGATACCTATATTTACCACATCAGTGATGGGCTTGCCGGTGTAGCCAACCCACTCGCCAGTAATGATCCGCCGGCTAAAATCTTCCATCTGATCCAGTACCCTGTTTACATCCGGCATAACATTCTCTCCATCTACCATCACGGGAGTATTGGAGCTGTTACGCAATGCCGTATGGAGTACAGCTCGGCCTTCGGTTTCATTAATCTTTTCACCAGCAAACAATTGCTCGATGCCTTTTTCCAACCCACATTCGCGGGCTAGATCCGTTAGTAATTTAAGTGTTTCATCAGTGATGATGTTTTTACTGTAATCCAGTAGGAGAATGCTTTCAAAATCCTGTGAAAAACGTTCAAACCGTTGCGGGTCTTTGGCAAAAAGGGTGGTCATTTGCTGGTCTTTCATCTGCTGGAAATGAGCAGTGAGTTTTTGCCAGGCTTGGGTCTTGGTCGGATTAATGTGCGGAAGCATAAGCGTAGATTGATCTATAATTTAGACCACAAGGTTAGCGCATTTTTGGTAGCTATACAAATAGGAAGAAGGCTAGGAGCGAAAAATTAAAGTAGGTTTTACGTTCTCCGAGGTTTACGGATTACAGGAACATAACGATCCGCAAAACGCTGAATAAAGCCTTGTCGAGACTTGGTGATCGAAGAAGTATCTTTTGTGTTGTCAAAATGAGCACCTCTGTATTCATTCTCCCACTGCTGGATACCCCAACAATTTGGACAATCAAAAGAAGTGTTGACAGGTATTGACTGGTTTTTTCTTAATAAAGATTGGAGGAATTGGAAAAAGGTCATGATGGGAATTTTTGATCAAAAAAAAGCTGCCTGTTCGTAATGAAAACCAACAGACAGCTCGATGTTAAGGCTACTGTCTCGTTAGTTTGCTATTAACTGTAGTTGCTTAAATTTACCTTCCAAAACGGTGGCGGATTGGTAGCCGACCATTTTATCTTGGATAGCCTGGTCACGCACCAGGAATAAAGCCGGGATACTTCTTACCCCGTACGCTTGGGCCAGTCCTGGATATTTGTCAACGTCAATTTTCAAGACCTCTAGTTGGTCGGCATATTTTTCAGAAAGCTGATCAACGACCGGTAACTGCATTTGACAAGGCCCACACCAGTCGGCATAGAAATCCAGTAAGACCGTTTTGTCTTGTGCCAGGATAGTGTTGAATTCGTCGGTAGATTGAATGATCTTTGCCATGATTTATCGTGTATTAAAGTTTTGATTACTGATTAATTACACAACAAAGATGCAGGCGAAATACTCCGAAAGGAATGGACAGCTTTCCCAACAGACAGGACAAATTTCCTTTTGCCGCCGTATTAAAGCTTAATGAGCTTACCCATAGCCATCTTAAGCCTAGCTTTGATTGAGGAAATGATCAATTAAAGCTAGACTTACTTCGTCTGGTAGCTTGAGTTATGTGAATAGAAAGATGTGCGTGGGCAAGAATAGAGTAAGTCTATTGCTTTAATAATTTGCCGCTGTCAACTTTTACTCCTTTCTGGTCAAGGATATGATAGAAATAAGTACCACTGGGAAAATTAGTAAGGTCAATAGCCTGGGGAGCTTCTTGCGTAATGAGTTTCCGACCAAATAGATCAAAAAATACGATTTGCAGGCCCTCCGCAGGTGATTTTACGTACACAAGGCCGCTGCTTGGATTCGGATAAAGCTCAATAGCTTGCAGTTGTGCCTCTTCCGTTTGGTCAATGATATCTCCGGAACAGTTTTCGTACGAAGGATTTCGATAAATCGGCTCCTCCTCATAATCATCATAGAAGCACAACAGTTGACTGGTGACAATATCGTAATAAGGACTTAGGTATTCCTCTGGGAATAGTGGATTTCGGATATCTCCAATGCCTTCCACCCATTGCACATTTTCCTGCCAGGGAGCCTGTGGTTCCGGATTGAAAAGGAACAAAGAGTTACGCTCTTCTCCGTTGTCTAAAACAAAAGGCGACGATCCGATGTGATAGTATTGTTCCGAAAAATCCATCGGGTAATTGCTTTCAAAGGTGTACGATAGATTCATTGGTAGCTCAAAGTCAAACAGTAGTTTTACGTCTTCGTCGTACATTGGATGATAACGATAAACCTTGGAGCCGACCTGTCGGTAGTAAATGTCTTCACTGATGGAGGGGCCGCTCAGTTTCCAAAATACCTTTTCATCGAAATGCACGGTGTCCTGAAAACGGTAGGAGAGGATAGCCGTTTCCCAGGGACCTTCAATATTAGGTATGAGGTAGCGCAGCGTAATCTGCCTCCGGTTATTCACCAGCCCATCTACCGCCACATGGCAATCCATTGCGGGGCGATTACAAAACTGGTACAGCTCAACGTAACCACCACTGATCAGGATTGTTATGCCTTCAAAAGGACCAGAGTTGGAGCCGATACCTTCCGTGATGGTTTGGCCATCATCCAGCGACCAAATGCGGCGGGATGCACCGTGTGAAAATTCAGTAGTAACCTGTACTACCTGATAGGGACCAGCGCCTACAAGGGAATCAAATACCATATCTCCCACCTCAAGATTGAAGTCATAAAGCAGAAATTCCCGGTCATTGATCCACGCGTCTTCGGAACGGAAATAGACTCGCTGTAGCGTGGTGTCTTCTCTAACAAAACCGACGAGTTCATCTTGAAAGCCAGGTTCAAAAGGCTGGATAATGGTCTCAAAGCCACCAATTTCACCGGTACGCGCATAGTAATTGCGCCAAACCATGGTGTAGGTGGTGTCGTTGATGAGGGTGTCTGCCCCGAAAACATTTTCGTAGAAATTATCGAAATCCCACAGGGTATTATCCAAGTCCCAGCTCACCATCCAGCGATGGTTGTCTTGAATAAATGGTTGATAAGCTTGAGTAAATAGAGAGCTTGAGAACAAAACAAGCATTAGTGTTGTGAAAGAGCGCATAGTAGATAGGTTTTGTGTATTCTGCTAAAATAGAGGAAAACGAGGTCGCGAGTAGCGTGTTTCCTTACCGTTATCTACCTTTGTAATTGCAATGACAAAAAAGCCTGGCATGAGTAATGTAAAAATTGAAGCATCTTGGAAAGTAGCTCTAACCAACGAATTTGAGCAGCCTTATTTTCAAACGGTAGCCCGGTATTTACGCCAAGCCAAGGCTGAGAATAAGCTGGTTTACCCTCCGGGTTCACTGATTTTTAATGCATTTGATACCACCCCCATTGATAAGGTAAAGGTGGTCATCCTTGGTCAAGACCCTTACCACAATCCGGGGCAAGCTATGGGGCTCAGTTTTAGCGTTCCCAAAGGCGTGAGTGTCCCTCCGAGCCTGCGTAATATGTACAAAGAATTGAGTGAGAGTACTGATTTTACTACCCCCCGCCACGGTGATCTTACTACTTGGGCTGAGCAGGGCGTCTTTTTACTGAATGCTATGCTCACCGTTGAGAAAAATAAACCTGGAAGCCATCGGGATATCGGCTGGCAAAATTTCACCGACGCAGTAATTCAGACTTTGTCTACACAAAAAGAACACCTGGTCTTCCTTCTTTGGGGGGCTTTCGCCCAAAAAAAGCGATCACTGATTGATGAAACCAAGCATTTGGTGTTAGCCTCTGCCCACCCTAGTCCTTTTTCCGCCCACCGTGGATTTCTTGGAAACGGACATTTTGTAAAAACCAATGAATATTTGAAAGCCAACGGTAAAGAGGCGATTCATTGGCAGTTGCCTCAGTAAGTACCCCAAACAAGCGCTAAAATGACAAAGCATCGCTAAATCAAATTCCATAGAGCAGGGAATTGTGTTTTACCTTCTGATTTACGGGGTTAATAATTTTATCGACATTGCCTTAAAGGAACAGCACGAAAACAAAATGCGATTCTGTTTTTCATAATAGCTGAATAAACGATTCATTTCCCCGAAGGGATGCCTATGGCAAAAGAGTTTTAACTATTTGAAAAACCTGAAAAGACCTCGCAGAAGCAGCGAAGCTAATCGCATTTTATTTTCTGCGCAATANNAAGTTGAGCCCCAGGCATATTTACCCAGGCTTGAAAAAACAGGAAAGGAACTGTTCCCTCTCCTCTATTTAGGGTAACCGGGCGAGCGGCTTCGCAAGCGTTGGACACTCACTGCCTATTTTTAGGTAAATGGTCATAAGCCTTGGGTTTTGCTTCTTTTTGCCAAGCAAAAGAAGATACAACACACTTTACTATTGGGTAACTTCCCAATAAGTTCTTAAATTTGATCTTTCTCTGATATTTATTGTGGTCAAGCTAAAGCCAAAATTATAAGCGACTGTTATAAGGAGCGTCATTGGGGCTTTACGATGGACTTTAAACACAGAAATATCAGAGAATTAATTGACGAGTGTTTCCCAAAAACAAAGGTCTCATGACGAATCGCTATCTACTATCGATCATAATTCTGCTATTTACCAATAGCATCCTTTCTGCTCAAATGCAATCAGGGGGGCTGCCACTAGGTCTTTCACAACCTGAATTGCTACTACCTGCACCATTACTAAGTGTTGCTGGCCCGGATGTAGCAGCGTTGAGAAAAGCAGACGAACGCAATCCTTCCAATCGTTTCGCTGCTCCCGTCGAGGTCGATGTTGATATCAATAGCCATGGTAATTGGACGTTACTCGACGATGGAACCCAAGTATGGCAACTCCGCCTCCGAGTTCCTGAAGCACAGGGATTACTCTTGTTTTACGAAGACTTCAATTTGCCTCTAGGCGCAAAAATGTTTGTGTACTCCCCATCCACCAACCAAGTTATGGGAGCTTATACCGGGCAGACGCGCCACCGTACCGATCGCTTGTTTACGGGTATTATCTATGGTGAAGAAGTGATTGTGGAATACCAGGCACCTGCCGACAATTTTACCGTTCCTTTTCATATCTGGCGGGTAGATGTTGTTTACAAAGATGACGGCCCAGATAAAGATTTACTGAATTTTGGCTTTGGCAGCTCTAGTGACTGTCACGATAATGTAGCCTGCCCCGAAGCAGATGAATGGCAAAATGAGCGCAATGCTGCTGCCCGTATTATTGTTGTGGTAGAGGAGGGAAGTGGTTACTGCACGGGCACCCTTGTCAACAATACTGCCCAGGATGGTCGCCTGCTGTTTTTGTCAGCTTTTCACTGTATGGATACCTATACCCCCATTTATGACCTCTGGCGTTTCGACTTTTACTATGCTTCCTCGGATTGTGAAAATCCAGCAGAAGAACCCGAGTTTCGGTCTGTCTTAGGTTGTGATTCCTTGGCGGGCCGTCGGGCAATGGATTTTCTGTTGTTGGATTTGTACACCGAGACGACCATCGGCATGGAGTTCCATTTTGCGGGTTGGGACCGCTCAGGCGTAGCACCTGATTCTAGTGCTATTATTCACCATCCTCGTGGTGATATTCAAAAAATTGGGCAGGCAAATACCACTGCTACCATTTTTCCCAACCAGATCACTTGGAGCAATGGAGTTGTCACTCCTCCTAACCACCATTACCGGGTTACCTACACCAACGGTACGACGGAAGTGGGTTCTTCCGGAGGTGCACTGTTAGACAAGCACCACCGTATTGTTGGGCAGTTGCATGGCGATGCGGGCACCACTACCTGCGACGGAACCATTGCTTATTTTGGTCGTCTATCAATGGCTTGGGAAGGCCCCGATATGGGCAGCCGACTCAAAGAATGGCTCGATCCATTGGGCCTTCTCCCTATGCAGTTGGATGCATTAGGTGGCTTGCGTTCAGCGCTGGTTACAACAGATGACAATGAACCGGTAGCCAACGTTGGGGTAGATTTCTACGTCGATGATCAATTCATCGCTACGACCTACACGGGCACAGATGGACGTCTTGCCATCCCGCAAGATATGCCTACCTCCGGAAATTTGCGGATGGAATTTGCGAAAGAAGGTAGCTACAGCAACGGCGTCACGATCACAGATCTCATCAAAATGCAGAAACATATTCTTGGTACAGAGTTGATGTCGTCCTACAAGTTACTGGCCTGTGATGTCAATAATAGCAACTCTTTGACGACCCTGGATATGATCCGTATTCGCAAACTCATACTTACGCTTACCCCCGATTTCGGCAGCGGGAGTGTAGCTTCTTGGCAATTCTTCTCAGCAGATCATACCTTTCCAGACCCCCTCAACCCCTGGTTTCCGGCACCGCGCAACAATATCTTTAATTTCAATATGGAGACAGGCTTCAGGCTGCCGGATTTCATTGCCGTAAAATCGGGTGATGCCAATGGAAATGCTTCGGTAGACTAAAGAAGGAAGTATTTCGATATTTTTAAATAGGGGCCTCCCCGCCCTTTGGGACGGGGCGCTACGCTACGCAGTTCGCTCTTCGCTCAGCCCTGCGGGCCTGCCCGTTATTCGGGCAGCTACTTCACATCGCTAGTCCGGGGGGCACTTTGGGTGATCGTACCATCTGCTTTCAAGAGTGAAATCATATCAAGTCAGCGTGAAATTGATACGGTACTAGAGCGGCACCTGGAACTTTATGAAAAGCTTGAAAATGGCTTTTTAGAAAATGAGCAAACGATTGGTGAATTCGTATCAAATTCAGGTGGATTTCAAGTTGCATCTGTCAAGAATATAAGCTTAAGGTTTTTTGTTGCTAATAAGGCGGAACTGTTGGAGTTTGAACTAATATCACAATTGTTGGACATTGAGTTAAAGACAACACTTCTTGCGACTAAAATGGAAAGGTTCGCCGATTTCGCCTACGAAAATGTTAACGAAAATGATGAAAAGGTTATGCTGAAATTCGCCTATTTACTAGTAGATGTCATTGACGGAGAACAAACGCTTTTGGAGTCCTACTCAGATTTATTAGATGAGAATAAAAAGTATTTGAATAGCAGGATGAAATAAGACCTATTATCCAATGGTGGTTATGGTGTATGGGAGATAAAGTGTTGAAAAACAATAGATTATCTGTCGTGAATTAGTCGCTCAACGGAAAGGGGAGTGCCTTGGGCTTCCTTACTTGTCGTAGGGTAGAAGTGCGATTGTACTTTTCAGCACCCCGCAGCTAAAGTCAGAAGCCGGAACTATTTTCGCACTTCGCACTCCGCACTTCGCACTCCGCACCTTCTCGCACTCCGCACCCCTAATCGTACCAGTGCGATCATACGATTGAGGCAGGAAACCTCCCCAAAAAAGAAAACGACCGCCACTGGCAGTCGTCTCGTGTGTGGTAGAAGTTCAATTCTCTTCTAAATTTAAGGATAATGTTGACTTTAGGTATTCCAACCTTTTCACCACGCTATTGTCCAGGGTTTCAAGCGCGTTTTTCGGACGTTGTGGTGGTGATCAGGATGAGTATTACCCTAATAATCGTCCTTTTTCTTTTTTAGTTCCTGTTGTTTCGATAAAAGGATAAAAAAACAAGACGGAAAACAAGACTACTCACATGAGTAGGTGAGAATGCGCTCGATAAAGGCAACTCCTTTAACCATCTGCTCTATGCTTACAAACTCGTTAGCACGGTGAGCTTGTGCAATCGAGCCGGGACCACAGATGACACTTTGATAGCCGCCTTCCGAGAACTGCCCGGCTTCGGCGGCATAAGCAACAGTCTGTAATTGGTCAACACCACTTAGTTGCTGAATCAATGGAACAATATCAAGGTGTTCGGGGGTGTCTAATGCCGGCACCAGTGGGTGGTACATTTCAGTTTTGATCTTTGCACCGGCAAACCGTTCTCTGAGCGAGGGTAGCACCTTGGCGCAATGCGCTTCAAAATCGAGATGGATATCCTCAATTTTGTCTCGGGGGATATTACGCACATCCCAAAGGAAAGAACATTCATCTGCGATGACATTATGTGCAATGCCACCGTTGAACATCCCTACGTGCAAAGAGGTATGGTTGGGGATGAAGCGATCGTCGGTATGGCCAGCATCAACGAGGGCATTCATCTTGTCTTCAAGCCAGATGACTAAACGTGCAGCTTCATGAATAGCACTTACTTCGTTGCGAATTCTGGAACTATGCCCAGCTGAACCATAAACGGTTGTTTTGTAAACACAGATGCCTTTTTGCCCCACAACAGGCTGCAATTCTGAAGGCTCACCGATGATCGCATACTTCGGTTGCTCTTCATAAAAATCCGTGATCGCCTGAATGAGTTCAGGTGCAGCTACACAGCCTACTTCTTCATCATAAGAAAACGCAAGGTAGATCGGTCGCTTGAGTTTGGCTTTTACCATTTTGGGAACTATAGCCAAGACACAAGCCAGGTAAGCTTTCATATCACAACTGCCGCGGCCGTAGAGTTTTCCATCTTTTTCTGTCAGCACAAAAGGATCGGTATGCCAATCCTGTCCTTCAACCGGCACAACATCCATGTGCCCGGAGAGGATGATGCCATCATTTACTGCCGGACCAATCCGGGCGTGTAAAGAGGCTTTGTTCCCTTCTTCGTTTGGCACAAGTTGGTAACTAACCCCATATTTGTCGAGGTAGTCAGTGATCCATTTAAGTATCGTAAGGTTGCTTTCTCCTCCCAGTACAGGAAAGGATACAAGTTGTGCGAGTATTTCTTGAGCGTTCATAAATAGTCAATTTTGGGCAAAAGTAAGTTGGCAAAAAGTAATAGCAATAAGCTTGGTCTGTTATTAAGCGTATCCAAACCAAACCGCTCCCATCAAAAACAACCATGACAAAATCAGCAACATCCCGGTTAAGGGGAGAATAAAGCGTAGCCAGCGATCAAAAGGCACACGGCACAGACTGAGCATAGCGATGAGTCCTCCTAAAGCGGGGTTGAAAAGGTTAGTAACACCGTCGCCAATCTGAAAGGCCAGGATGGTCGTTTGGCGCGTGAGGCCGAGCACTTCCCCCAAGGGCACCATAATAGGCAAGGTAGCAAGGGCCTGCCCACTTCCCGAAGGGATGAGGAGATTAATAACGCTTTGGCAGATACTCATTCCCCAGGCGGAAACAGTGGTGGGAAGATCCGTCAGTAGAAGAGATAACTGGTAGGAGATAGTATCATTGATTTGCCCCAGTTCCAGTACTTCTTTGATCGTAGTGGCATAGCCAACCATGAAGGCACCAGGAGCTACGACACCAATCGAGCGTAGCGCTGTTTCGCTAAACGCTTGTCCCGACATACGGTTGGCCACTCCTGCGGCAATGGCGATCATGATGAAGATGGCAGAAATTTCAGTAAAGTACCAATGGTGGACAAAAATGCCATAAAGCATAATGCCAATACCAGCCAGAAAAACACCACCGACCAGTGCGTTGTTTGGACTGATAGTGTAGTCCTCTAACTGTTTGGATAGCTTTAAGCCGGCTTCATCTAACCCATTTCCCAGACCATTTTCTGGCTGAGTAACCAGTTTACGGAAGTACCGGACATTGTACCAAGCCATCAACGTGAGGGCTAGAAAACATAAGGCCGTCCGTAGAGGAGCACCCGAAAAAAGGGGCAACTCTGCGATCTGGTGGCCAATGCCAACGGTATAAGGATTGACGGGTGACAATCCAAAACCTACGGTAATGGCGCCTACGGATAGGCCTGCCGCCAGTATCAGGTCTCCACCCAGCGCAAGTGCCACTACGGCAGCAATGGGAACCATCGCTATATTGTTTTCGTAACCAATAATAACCCCTAGTAAACCAAAAAGATAGGTGAGCAGGAAAACGAGCAGATAACGGCGCTTAAGTCCTAGTTTTTTGATGGCGGTACCCACCATGTTTTCAATAGTGCCGGTTTTTTCCAGGATACCAAACATGATACCGCTTGTCAGCACTACAAAAATGATAGATGAGGCTGTTTTGAAGCCTTCAGGAAAAGCTTTAAATAAGCCAAAGAAGCCCACCGGTGTGGACGCTACTGTGTGATAAGACCCAGGAATAACCCTGGTGCGTTCGCCAAATACCTCGCGCTCGTACAAGCCTGCTGGTAAAATATGTGTAAGAATGGCCGCTAAAACCAGAATGCCAAAAAGCATTACTACGGGATGGGGAATATAATTGTACCACTTTTTTTTATCCTTCAAAATTGTCATATAGTTAGTTCTTCTTTTAGGATGTTGACCAACATCTGGCCGTTGTTGCAAGTGCCTTTCAAGCCAAGAATGTTGGCTGCTTTTTGGAATAATTCATCTGGTTTGCGCCCTTGTTCGCGCCAGCTTTGCAGAGCGGTTGCTTTTTCGCTTTTGGATAGTTTTTTGCCTTGTTCATCAAGGATCATACCGTGGTGGTAAAAATAGGTGTTGAGAAAACCAGTTTTACCCATCAAATGAGCCAGATAAAGTTGATAATAGGTGGAGTCAAGGAGGTCTAAGCCTCGGATGATGGTGTTGATTGCAAAGTGTTCGTCATCAATAATAGAACCGAGTTGGTAGGCAGGAAAGCCATCTTTTTGTTTTACAATAAAAGCGTCAATTCCTTTTAGCTCCAGAGAGGTGTTGGTTTCTACGAGCTGATGAATAGGAAGTTGTAGTGGTTCCTGTGGAGGATGGACACGCCAGGCAATGTTTTTTTGATCAAAATCTAACTGCTGCTTGGTACAGGTGCCTGGGTAACGGCCATCTTTGGAAATTGCCTGGATGTCTTTCCGGCTGCATTTACAAGCGAATAAATGCCCCTGTTCTTTAAGTTCTAGGAGCGCCTTCTCATAAAGCTCCTGACGTAGATGTTGCGACCACTTTTTTTTAAAATCTTCGACACCTTGTGGGCCATCGTCGTAATCCAACCCCAACCAATCAATCGTTTGAAAAATATCTTTGATATACTTGTCCCTTCGGCGAGCTTTGTCGAGATCATCAATGCGTAGCAGAAGGTGTCCATTCTGTGCCCTTGTGATTGACCAAGTAAGGATAAAATTCAAAGCATTACCCGCGTGGAGCAACCCACTGGGCGTAGGAGCAAGGCGCGACCGAATTGGAATGGGCAACAATTTAAGTAACATGCGGCTAAAGATAGGAAGTTGCAGCACAAATTGGTAAGGGATTCAATTATGCTGTAGTTACACTGAAATTAATGGGGATATGCAGGTTTATTAAGCTAATTTTCCGACCTTCAAATTCCTAAAGGTGCTTTTAGGAATATATCGCAAAATTGCCCTTGCTATATTATCAACCAAAAAAACAACCATATTATGATTCGCTGGACCATCTGCTGTTTATTTCTATTGAGTACGGTTTCTTGCCAGACGCCTGCTCAGCCTAGTCCTCAATCGGAGGTAGCGACGACTGAACCTTTGACGGTCTTTTTAGTGCGTCACGCGGAAAAAGAGGCGGGCGATAATCCTGGCCTTACTTCTGAAGGGCAATTGCGCGCCCGTCAACTTGCTGATCTATTGGAGGCAGTACCGCTAGATGCTGTATTTAGCACCAAGTACCGTCGTACCGAACTTACGGCTGATCCTGTAGCTGTTTCAAAAGGCCTCCCTGTTATGGATTACGATCCAAGTGATTTACCGGCTTTCGCCAAAAAGTTGCAAAAGGAATATCAAGGTAAAACGGTACTGGTGGTAGGGCACTCCAATACGACGCCTACCTTGGCTGGATTGCTAGATGGCACCCAGGCTTATCCTGCTTTTGATGAATCAGAATATGGAAATATTATGATGGTAACCTTGCCATTGGTCGGGAAACACAAGACCATGTGTTTGAAGTATTAGGCTCGTTTTGTTGAGGGCATCGAAGAGCGTCGTTGGGCCTCATGGAGCAAGTTGTTCGAAAGATAAGAAGTCACCAAGCTCTGCTTGAGTGGCTTCTTGTATTTTAAGACCGTACGAGTACCAGCAAGTACAACGCTCTTTAGAAATTTAACATAAAATACAAGAACCCACAGGCAATAAGTTTCATTACTGAAACGCTTATTGAAGGATTTGATTTTTAAATAAAAGCGCTCTTATAATGCGAAACAATCTATTTTTAACACTGCTTTTGCTGTGTACGACTTCTCTATTATTTCTTGGTTGTAATGAAGATGACGGCCCTTCTATAAGTGGCACGATGACCGCTACTGTCAACGGTGAAAGCTGGGAAGCAGAGATGCCCGCAGGCTCCTATCAGCAAAGTCGAATGGGAATAGCTGGCACCTCTACTGATGACATGACCATCGTTATTTCACTCGATTATCCTACGTTAGAAGCTACTTCTTTTCAACTCAATCAAGGCTCTCTGTCTGCTATCGCCTATACCGAAAGTACGGGAGCTACTGCACACACCTCTAATGGCAGTGCCCAAGCAGGTGGTAATGTTGTAATTACCAGTGTAGATACTGCGAATATGCTCATCAGTGGTACTTTTGAGTCGCTCTGTTTTCGTGCTGTAGATCAATCGGAAGTAGATATTACCGATGGTGTATTTACGGATATCACCTATACTGAAACACTAAACCCGACTGATGATAGTATGCTAAGCGTTGACATAGATGGCCAACCCTGGACCGCCGTTTCTGTAACAGGAGGCGTATCTTTTGGGCGGCTAAGTATTTCTGCTAGTGATCAAGCCGTTGATCAAACCGTTGGTTTTAGTTTACCAGAGGATATCAGTGCAGGGACTTATTCATTTCAGCTGTTTGGTACAGTGACCGGGCTTTACAATATCAATAATCCAACACTTGTGACCTACGGTGCTACTAGTGGAACATTGACGATAAGTTCACATGATCTTGCGAATAAGACGATTAGCGGAACATTCGATTTTGAGGCTGCTGACGATGGTGGAACGGGCACCAATACGGTAAGTTTGACCAATGGAGAATTTAGCTTGGCCTACTAATTTGCCCCATCTATAACCAGTGACTAGTCATTAAATAGCTGAAAAGAGTGATTTATCTGACTATTTGTACGAAACCCCATGATTTCACTAATAGAAATCATGGGGTTTCGTTTCTAATTATAACGTGAGGTTTTTCGGTTGGTCAGCACGGTTTTTGATGACAATCAAAATTCGGGATGACTCATGTTTCTTTTGCCTAGGAATAATTTCGGAGCCTCTGTGGACAATTATTTTCAAAGTGAGAACAGCCCGTCTAATCCATAACAATCGGCGCTGCAATAAGTGACTCCGGAATGCCAAAAGCTTCCACCAGCGCTACCGCTTCGGGACGGAGTTCGCCACAGAGTTGATCTACCTGCTTACGGATGGCTTTACTTTTAGTGCCTGCAAGGTAATCTTGTTCCAGGTACCAGGCCGCGTGTTTTTCAATCGTATGCAGAGCGTAAAGTGAACGCAGTTTGCGAAGGATATTGTAAATAGAAGTTCCTTCCGCCTCACTTACGGCTTTAGCGGTAGCTTCCAGGGTTATACGTTCGACAAAGGCTTCGGCCAAGGCCAGCATATGGGTCTGACAAATAAGGCCAGCCTCGTAGGCGCTTTTACCCTCTTTGATGTGGCCGCGCAGACGCTGAGCGAGGGAGAAAAGCAGTCGTCTCTCACGGAATTGGAAAGCCGCTAATTGAAATTCAGTACTACGCAAGTGGCCTTCGTCGGTATTGCGGATGGCAAAGGGGTTGGTCTCGGAGAAGGCCGTGTTGACCCTTTGGCCTAGCATCCTCAAGATGGCCATGTTGCCATCTTCATGGAAAGACTGTTTGTAGTCGGTCAGCAAGCCCTTGGCTACAAGCTGCATCAATACGGTATTGTCACCTTCGAAGGTGGTGAAAATGTCGGTATCCCCTTTGAGTGCGGCAAATTGATTTTCGGCGAGATAGCCTTTCCCTCCACATGCTTCACGACATTCCTGGATGGCGGCGGTCGTAAACCATGTCGCGTAGGACTTCATACCTGCTGCTAGCGTTTCTATTTCACGCATTTCTCCTTCTTCCCGATGTAGGTAGCGATGAGCCAGGTGGTCTAAACCAAACTGCAAAGCGTATGTCTTTGCCAGCAAAGGCAAAAGTCGCCGTTGGTGACTAGGGTAGTCCAAAATCGGCGTTTCGGCAGCCATCGCAGACGGTGCAAACTGACGCCGTTGGGCAGCGTAACGAATGGCGATGGCGAGTGCTTTTTTGGTGGCACTCAATCCTGCCCTTGGGACACAAACTCGTCCGCCAACCAGTGTGCCCAACATGGTAAAGAAGCGCCTTGACGGGTTTTCGATGGGACTAGTGTACTGCCCCTCATCCGTTATTTTTCCAAAGCGATCCAATAGGTTCTCGCGAGGTACACGTATTTGATCAAACCAGATTCGGCCATTATCTACGCCGTTTAATCCTAGTTTGTAGCCATTGTCCATCACACGAATGCCCGGTAGCAATTCGTGCTGCTCATCCCGAAGAGGGACGACGATGGCATGAACGCCATGGTTTTCGCCATTCACAATCAGCTGAGCAAAAACGCTGGCTACCCGGCTGTGCAGCGCGTTACCAATGTATTCTTTACCCGCTTCTTCGCGAGGACTATGAACAATGAGTTCATCTGTGGTAGAATCGTAGGTGGCGGTAGTTTCCAAGCCACGTACATTTGAACCGTGGCCAGTTTCGGTCATCGCAAAACATCCGGCTAGTTCCAGTGTGCCGGTAGTCCGTAAGTACTTGGTGTGGTGCTTTTCGGTGCCTAGGTTGAGCACGCTACCTCCCCAAAGTCCAAACTGCACCCCAAATTTGATCGACAAGCTGAGGCTGTGATAACCGAGCGTTTCAAAAACAGCAGCGTAGAGGCCCATATCGCCTTTTCCGCCTTGTGCTTCAGGGTAGGAGAGGGCACCCATGCCTTGGTTGGCCAGGAGTTGGCACCATTGTAGAACCTGTTCGCGGTGGTCTTCCTTAACGGGGATATGTCTTAGCTGGAACTCAGGATCTTGGAGAATGGTGAGTGTTTGGGCTTTGGTAGCCGCAAAATCACCATCGAGTAGGGCGGCGAGTTCACTTACAGAGAAGGTAGCTTTGTCAGTCTCTTCTTGATGTACTACGCTGGTGTCAGGAAGGAACAGGTTGCGGAAAGTAGCAACATTGAGTTGCCCAAGTGATTGTTCGAGCTGTTGCAGATGCTTTTCATCTTGCTCATTTAACCAGCTGGGGCGAGTCGTGTTTTCTTCTGCCAACATAAGCCCCAAACTGACCAGGTTTTGCGCATCACCTTGTAGTTGGGTCGCGGCTTCTTGGCAACTTATTTCCCAGAATTTGAATAAATCTCGGGCAGGTGGCCGCCGCGGATTACTCCATTGCAATAGCTGCACCTTGTCTTTGTCTGTTAAGAAATTGAGCTGGGCAGCTTCTTCCTGGAGCGTTTTTACTTCCGATGGCGTAAGTACTCGGTCAGACCAGGCAGCATACAATAAGGGGATCATTACTCGAATACCGGGAGAAAAAGATAATTTGACTTGGGGGTTACGGCTCATCTGGTTAGGGAATTTCTTTCCAATATAAGGAGTAGGAACGTACTTTTGTTGTCATGAATAAAAAGTTGTTGTTGGATCAATTGGGGCGAACGGTTAGTTTAACCGTGTATCCTCCACAGCGGATTGTATCCTTGGTGCCTTCGCAGACGGAGCTATTGGCTGATCTTGGATTGGGGGATAGCGTGGTAGGTATAACCAAGTTTTGTGTTCACCCCTCCTCTTGGAGGCAAGAGAAAACAATAATTGGTGGAACAAAGCAGCTGCACCTCGACCGTATTCGTAGCTTAAAGCCTGATCTTATTATTGCCAATCAAGAAGAAAATGACCGCGAACAAGTAGAAGCGCTAGCTGTCGATTTTCCTGTATGGGTGAGTAAAGTTGTTGATTTACCAACTGCTTTGAATATGATCACCGGTATAGGCGAAGCAACGGACACAAGGACCTTGGTAGGGGATTTAATGCTAAAGATAAAAGCCTCTTTTGCTGATTTAAGAAGTTTTTCCATCCGCTCTTGTGCTTATCTGATTTGGCGGAAGCCTTATATGGCCAGTGGTGGAGATACTTTTATCCAGGCGATGCTGGAAGTTGCAGGCTTTGAAAATGTTTTTGGTCATCAAAATCGCTATCCAGAAGTTACTATGGAGGAACTAGCTGCTGCTGATCCTGAATGGATATTACTCTCCTCTGAACCATTTCCTTTTAAGGAGAAACACTTGGCTGAATTGTCAGTGGTGTGTCCAAATGCGAAAATTCGTCTTGTAGACGGCGAAATGTTTTCCTGGTATGGTAGCCGCCTGTTGCGTTCGGCAGACTATTTCCGTATTTTGCGAGAAGCAAATTGAATTGCCATCTCTGACGTTTTTTTGGCAGACTATAAATTAAGTATTGAATTTTACCACATGGATACGAAGCGCTTTTTCACTACACTATTATTGGTTACTACCCTTTTTTCTTTGTCAGCACAAATTGATCACCCGGATCGAATTAGAGGAGAACTCATCGTTCGATTGACAGATAACACCAATGTCGAGGATTGGGTCAAAGAAAACCTTTTACAAGATGGAGGAACCAGTTCTTTGAGTATGGTTAAGGAGCTAGGAATTCGCCACCCATTGATTTTATTGGCATTTGATGAAAGTCAAGTTGCTTCGGAAAAAGTACTTTTAGAAGTACAGAACTTAGCATCTGTAGATGCTGTACAATATAATTATGTTGTAGATTTTCGTACTGAACCAGATGATAATCAGTTTTTTAGGCAATGGGATATGGATGTTATTAATGCACCTTCAGCCTGGGCCCATACCACTGGAGGTACTACCGAAGGAGGAACAAACATTGTAGTAGCCGTTATGGATAGTGGTTTTGAGATAAGCCATGAAGACCTTGCGTCCAACCTTTGGGTAAATCCTGCTGAGGTTCCTGGTGATGGTATTGATAACGATGGCAATGGTTATGTAGACGATCTCATGGGCTGGGATTATTATTCAGATACACCCAATATAGCACCTGGAAATCATGGTTTGTCAACAGCGTCTATCATTGGTGCTCAAGGAGATAATGGCATCGGCGTTAGCGGTGTCAATTGGGATGTTGACCTGATGCTTTTTAGTTTTAGTAGTGTTGCCGATCTGGTAAGTGCCTATGAATATGTGATCGATCAACGTCAGCGTTTTAATGAGTCCAATGGTGCCTCAGGTTCATTTGTCGTAACGACCAACAATAGCTTTGGTCAAGGACGAATCTGGTGTGATCAACAGCCCGTTTGGGGCAGTATGTATGACCTTTTGGGGGAAGTTGGTATTCTGTCCAGTGCTGGTGTTGATAATAGCCGGTACAACGTAGATAGTGTAGGAGATATGCCAGCGACTTGTGCATCTGATTATTTACTGATTTCTTGTAATACGGATGAAGATGATAATCTGTATAACAACTCTGCTTATGGCGAGACTTCGGTAGATATTGGTGCGCCAGGGGAAGGGACTTTTACGACAAAACCAGGGAATAGCTACGGCGTTTTTGGTGGTAATAGCGCCGCTACACCGCATGTGACCGGGGCCATCGCCCTTATGTATAGCGGCCCTGTTGTGGGCTTGGAAGTAAACGCTATTAACCAACCGGCAGCGACTGCTCGCCTCGTTAAAGATCTACTTGTACAAAGCGGGGATTTACTCCCTTCTTTGGAAAATCGCACCCTTAGCGGTCGTCGCCTCAACCTGGGCATCGCCATGGAACAGTTAATTGCCACCTACAGCAATCAATTGGAGCCTTTGGCGATCAATAAAGTCTACCCTAATCCAGTGCAAGGGAACCTGACCGTTAATTATGATGCCCCGGAAAATGGAACCTATCGCGCAGAAATCTACAATGCACTCGGTCAGTTGGTACAACATCAAGAAGAGGAAGTAGGAGAGGGGGGCTTACGTGTTTTTACGATTGATACCGCCCCGCTACCCGCCGGGGTCTATTTTCTAAATTTTGGCCGAGGAGGAGAATGGGTGACGGAAAGGGTGATTGTGCTTTAACCCAGTATATCTTTTGCTGTGATGGATATAGGCAAATCAGTCATTATTTTTTCTTCACCATTAAATGAGTGCATCTTTTTGAATCCTTCTTCCAGGGGTTCTTGATAGACAATTACGCGTTCCTTTGCTAAGTCAATAATCCATACCTCTGGTATTTTTGCCAATGCGTAAAGCGGAAGTTTGATTTCTTGGTCTTTTTCTAAAGAAGAATCGGCGACTTCAATAAGTACTAAAATATCCTGGGGCTGAGGATGCCCTGATGCGTAGAAGTCTGTTTTGAATTTTAGAATAGCAAGATCAGGTTCAGGTTCTGAATTTTCGTTGAGAAGGACAGGGTTTTGAACACTAATAAGCAGATCATCAGTAACAATTGCGGAAAAAAAATGATTCAAGCGATTCACACAGGCAGCGTGAAATCTTTCAATAGGGCTCATACGTACTATTTGACCATCCAATAATTCAACATTATGATCGGTGGTGATAATACCCGTCTCTATCATCCGATGATAATCTTCAACGGAAAATGAGTGTGTTGCTACTCCTGGATAAATCTGCTTCGTCATTTTTCAAAATTAAGCAAATAGGATTACTTTCTCAAGTTCTGACCCATACTTCAATGAATTTGTTTTTATCGATTTTCCAAGGAGGAGTGGTTGATAAGCTTTATTTTTAGGACAAAATACGCAGCTCATGAAAAATCTTGTAGCCTTACTTTTTCTGTCAATTTTTGTTTTTTCGAACCTCAATGCTCAGCGCATCAGCTTACGGAATCCGAGTTTTGAGGATACTCCTGCTCACAGTACTACTCCAAAGCATTGGATCAATTGTGGTACACGGGGAGAATCACCTCCTGATGTTTTTCCTGAAAGATCGCCTATGTTTGGAGTGAATTATCGCCCTTACGCAGGCAATACCTACCTGGGTTTAGTGACGCGTGACAATGAAACCTGGGAGTCCGTAGCTGCCAACCTCACCTCGCCCTTGGAGGCTAATGTTTGTTATCGTTTTAGTCTTGCACTGGCACGTTCTACGACCTATATGTCGATGAGTAGAGCTACTGGCCGCCCTGCCAACTATACCGACCCTGCCCGCCTAAGAATCTGGGGTTCTAATGGCAATTGCCGACAAGAAGAGTTATTGGCCGAATCACCGCTTGTTGAGCATGAAGACTGGCGGTTGTATACCTTTATTTTAAAACCACAGCAGAACAGTTACGCGTCGATCATTTTGGAAGTGTATTATCCAGACAATATTCTGAAAGCTACAAATGGTAATTTGTTGTTAGATGCCGCCTCGGCCTTTGACCGCTTGCCCAATTGTGAATTGGAAGGGTTTACGATGCCGGAATTGTCAACAACTTCGGAAGTGGTTAATATTTCTGACGATAATACAAGGGACAGTCGTTCCAATTCAGAAATAGTTGCGCTAAAATTACCGACGGCTACTTATTTCAATAATGAAGAAACACTCCGTTCTTTTGCTGCCAATGCTTTAAATGACCTAGCTTTTGATGATAGTAACCAACTGGCTATCCGCCAATTTCAGCTGGCTGGCGAACAACAAGTTCGTAATGGCCATCCAGCTTGGTATGCTTTGCAGCATGGGCTACAGTTTTACCCTGGTAGGAAATGGGAGTTGGTGGTCTATGCTGATGATGGATTGGGAAGTGATATGCGGGTACTTGAGCTTGGCCGACAATTGGCAGGTGTTGGTAATATCAGTTTGGCCGTAAGTGCTTACGATGCAGAAAAACACGATGGGGTGTCCTGGTTCTGTATGTCAGTGGCCAATGGCTTGTATCTTCGTTCGCTATAAAAAATAAATAAATAGAAATTATTGATAATCAAATTGTATTTATGTTACGCGCTTCTTTACTGACAACGGCTCTCTTGGCCACATTTTTGCTCTCTGGGCAAGTGATTACGATGCTGAACCCTGGATTTGAGGATATGCCTAGGCATAGCCACGTACCTCGGTTTTGGACTAATTGTGGACCACCTGGAGAAAGTCCCCCTGATATTCAACCCGAACTTACGTTTCAAGTAAACCTACCTGCTTATGAGGGCAATACCTACCTTGGTTTAGTGACCAGGGATAATGATACTTGGGAAGGAGTAGGAACAACACTTAGCCAGCCTTTGGAAAAGGGGAAATGTTATGCTTTTAGTATTTCTTTAGCTCGTTCCTTGAGTTACTATTCCGTGAGCCGCGAAAAGAATGTGCCCGCAAATTTTATTGCACCAACTCGTCTGAGAATCTGGGGCGGCAATGACCTTTGTGAAAGGAGCGAATTACTGGCTACATCTTCTGTTTCTGACCGTGGGCTATGGGCTGTTTATACCTTTATCTTATCACCATTAGAAGAGAGCTATTCTAATATCGTATTTGAAGTGTTCTACGAAGAGAATATTCTTTTTCCTACCAATGGCAATCTATTGTTAGATGATGCTTCTGCGTTTGTGTTTTTACCTGACTGTGGTGCAGAAGCATATGGTATTCAAGAGGATACCAATATTGCAAAAGAGGTGACAACTACCCCAGCAAAAGTCTTTTCGGTGCGAGAGGATAACACGCTTAATTTAATATTACCGAGCCTGGACTACTTTTCTGGCCCCGAGTCATTGAAAGGTTTTATATCAAATGTATTTGCTGAGATAGAGTTTAATGCTAAGGGGGAATTGGTGGAGGAATTTTATCAGGTAGAGGGAGAAAAGGAACTGCGCAGCGGCTATCCAGCCACCCACGCACTAGCTTATGCATTGAATGCTTACCCTGGCGAGGAGTGGGAATTAGTGGTGTTTGATCAGGATAAAGAACGCCAACAACAACGGGTAACTTCCCTGAAAGCAGTGATGGATGATTGGCTGTTTAGCTATATCTTTGACTGTCAAGTTACTGGTTATGATACTGCTTTGGATGATGATACAGGCTGGTTCTACAGATCTATGGCCAATGGTTTGTACCTCCGGATGCTGTAGGGGTGAATTGAAATTATTCATTATCAACTCTTATTTATGTTACGCGCTTTTTTACTGACAACTGCCGTCCTTGCCACATTTGTGCTCTCTGGCCAAGTGATTACGATGCTGAACCCTGGCTTTGAAGGGGAACCCAAATTTAGTACGATTCCACCCAGTTGGATGAACTGTGGACCTGTAAATGAGTCTCCTCCTGATACAGGGCCAGTGGCGGCTTTCCAGGTATCGACCGTTCCATACGAGGGGAACTCTTATATGGGTATGGTGACGCGAGATAATAATACTACAGAATCGGCATGTACTTACCTGACGGAGGTATTGAAACAAGGTCAATGTTATCAATTTAGTCTCGCTGTAGCGAAATCGGGTACTTATTATTCAGTGAGTAGGACAAGAAAGACGCCTGCCCGTTATAATAATCCTACGCGGCTTAAAATTTGGGGCGGGGTAGGCCAGTGTGGGAGGGAAGAATTATTGGCAGAATCTCCAATCATTAATCACGAGGACTGGCAAGTGTATACATTTATTATCAAGCCAGAGATGGCGAGCTATTCGGTGATAACACTGGAGGCTTGCTACCCAAAAGATGATCCTGCTTTTTTTACCAATGGGAATATGCTTTTGGATGAGGCCTCTGCTTTCATCATGTTGCCTGACTGCGGAAAAGAGGCGTTTGGGATTGACCAGCGTTCTAATCTTAGGAAAACAGTGATAATAACCCAAACGGAAGCCCCCTCGATGATGGAGGATAATACCATTTACCTTAAGCTACCTCCTGAAAGTTACTTTACAGGAGCTGAACCTTTGAAGATTTTTCTGTCGAATGTATTCTCTGATATTGAGCAGTCTGCCTCTGGGAGGTTGGTAGGAAAAAGTTATCAGCTAGACGATGAAAAGGAGGTGCGTACGGGATATCCATCTGTTCATGCGATGCTTTATGCGCTGAATGCTTACCCAGGAGAGAAGTGGGAGCTGGTGGTTTTTGATCGGAATACAGAACGACAGCGACAGCGTGTGATCTCCCTGAGTGAGGCGGTGAATAATGGGCAGCCTCATTATGTTGTAGACTGCCAAGTCCGTGGTTACGACGCAGCATTGGATGATGGTACGGACTGGTTTTGTATGTCGGTGAACAATGGCCTGTATTTGATTAAGCGTTGAATTTTTTGTCCGCTATTTTTTGTACAGTTTTAGTATTAGCGCGCAGGCCGTGAGGCCGGAGCTCGGGGCGCGGAGCGGGCAAGGACAAGGGATGGGCAGGAGCGGTAGCGACCGACAGCCCGGTGCCGTAGTGGCGTTTGCGCAGCAACGCCAGTAATGGCATGGCCCCAAAGCAGTCAGGTGATCAAAAATTTAGAGCCAAACCAAAAGAATGGTTAACAGGTCTTCAAATTGGTGAATTTATTCCAAAGGCAACATCCACCCACAAAAAAAACGGCTAGCCAGGAGCAATTCCCGACTAGCCGTTTTTTCATTACAGACGCTTAGTCAACCCGCTTAATTTCGCCGGATTTGATGCGTGCCATATAATCGTTGAATGCCCGCTTTACGTTAGGCATCAAGACATAAAGGCCGAAGACGTTAGGGAAACACATGGCAAAGATCATTGCGTCTCCAAAGTCAAATACTGCTTTTGCAGAAATGGCAGAACCTACGATCACAAAGCCACAGAATAGTACTTTGTAGATAATTTCATTGGTTTTGCTTTCGCCAAAAAGGTAGGTCCAAGACTTGAGGCCGTAGTACGACCATGAGATCATGGTAGAAAGTGCGAACAGGATTACTGCCACACCAAGTACAGCAGGGAACCAGCTGATTACAGATTCAAAAGCTGCAGAGGTAAGGCCGATGTCACCCACTACTTCACGACCGTGGAAAGAAGCTTCTGCACCTGCGCCACCATAGTTGGTAACAATAATGACCAAAGCCGTCATGGTACAAATTACTACGGTGTCAATGAAAGGCTCAAGCAATGCAACGATACCTTCACTCACTGGCTCATCGGTCTTTACTGCAGAGTGAGCAATAGATGCAGAACCTACACCGGCTTCGTTGGAGAATGCTGCACGACGGAAACCTTGGATAAGGACGCCAATCAAACCACCATAGAGTGCATCACCACTGAAAGCGCTAGAGAAAATGGTGCCAAAAGCAGCAGGAATATCAGCAAAGTGATAACCTAAAACGATAATTGCTCCCAAGACGTAGATACCTACCATGAAAGGAACAATCTTATCGGTTACTTTAGCAATTGACTTGATACCACCAATGATAACAACACCAACAACAACAGCCATAATGGCACCGAAAATCCAGCCATTGTTGTAGAAAATGCTGTTTTCTCCTCCGGTGATTTCAGCAAGCTGAAGGGTAGCTTGGTTGATTTGTACCATGTTGCCACCACCGAAACTACCTCCGATACAGGCGATAGCAAACAGAACAGCAAGTACCTTACCGATAATTGGCCAGGAGCCTCCTTTTTCTTTAAATCCTTTTTCCAGGTAATACATAGGCCCACCAGATACGCTGCCATCAGCGTTGACATTGCGGTACATTACACCTAAAGTACATTCTGTAAATTTGGAAGCCATACCTAATAGTCCAGCCAGAATCATCCAGAAGGTAGCACCAGGGCCACCAATGGCTACAGCAAAGGCTACGCCGGCAATATTACCTACACCAACGGTACCGGATAGTGCCGCTGTGAGTGCCTGGAAGTGCGAAACTTCTCCGGGATCATTGGGATCATCAAATTTGCCGCGAACGACATCAAGCGCATGGCCAAAAGCTTTAAATTGAATAAAGCCCATGTAAATGGTAAATACTAATGCGCCAACGACCAGCCATATAAGTACAAATGGAATGCTGAGCTTCTCTCCTAAAGGAATAGAAACGAAAACAACGGATTCTATTGCTTTAGTAATGGGTTCAAAAAAGGAATTGATTTTTTCGTCAATCGTCAGTGCAGCTTCACCATTGGCCTCCTGTGCAAAGCTTAGCAGCGGGAGTACGAGGGTAGCGAGTAATGCGAGTACAGTCTTCTTCATCTGTGGTTTTTCTAATTCAAATTATTTCAGAGGGGACACCATAAATGGCACCCCAGGATTGTTAAAACGTTCGGGAAGGTATTGGTTTCCGAGGAATCGCCAAAATAATGTTCTGCATATTTTACCAGAGAGAGGACTTGTTATGACTTCTGACAGCCATTTTTAACACTTGTTGCCCAACAAGTGGGCAACATTGCTCATGATTGCTTAACTTTCTCCCTTTATTCATCAATTCAATAGTTTCGTTGTTGACAAATCCCCCGGAAGAAGCCGTCTTAGCTGCCCTTAACAAAGGGGAGGAATGGGCCTTGGATAACTTGTTTCGTGCACATTATTCCTTCTTGTGCCAGGCCGTATTTCGGGTAATTGGTGATCGGGATCTAGCGGAAGATTTGGTGCAGGAAGTTTTCTATGAATTGTGGCGTAAGCGGGCAACATTGAAGATAAACCAGTCATTGAGGGCCTACCTGAAAAGATCGGCCGTGAATCGGACGCTCAATTATATTAGAGATCAAAGGCTGATAGTGGATGATGAAAGTGCCATGCCTTTTGATGTAGCCAGCGATCAAGTAGGAGCGGTGCAGCAGCTAGAGGCCGACGAACTACAGGTGCAGATTGAAGCTGCCATAGGTGACTTGCCGGAACGTTGCCGTCTAGTATTTGGCCTGAGCCGGTTTGAAGAGATGAGCAATAAAGAAATAGCAAGTCATTTAGATATCAGTGTGAAAACAGTGGAGAATCAAATGACCAAAGCTTTGCGGATGCTGAGGGAAAAATTGAGCCCCTATCTATTGATTGCTTTTTTAGGGTTTTTCGAGGCTTTGCTGCTTATTGTAAGCCAGCCGACAACCGTAGGGTAGGGGCTATGATTGAGTTTGGTGTCTTTATCAATGGAAGGTAGGATACCATTTACCTTCAATCTACTGAGATACTACGCATCTCAGTAGATTGAACTAAGGAACAGCACGAAAATAAAAAGCGATTTCGCTTCGCGTCTACATACGTGGTTGTTTTTCATAATAGTTAAATAAGCGATTCATTTTAAGCGNNATTTTCTGCGCAATACTAAGAATTACGTACGTCTGGAATGAAGAATAAAGATACTATGAGATCCTGGGAACAACTTCGTAAAAACGGAGGGCAGTCCGCTGAAGCCCCTGAAGGGCTTTGGCAGCAGTTATGGGCTGGCAGTGCCAAGGTGGGCGATGACTTTGAACCTGATGTGGAAGCTGGTCTTGCCCGTCTCAAGCATCGAATGGCTCAGGAGGAGACACCTCCCGCTAAGGTGGTGCAAATGAGTTCTACCCGGTGGTTACGTGCTGTTGCAGCTGCGGTTGTTTTGGCATTAGTGGCTTGGGGTACAACTACCTTCTTGGCAGATACTACTCCCACTTTCGCATGGGCAGAGCTTCATACCGGAGAGGGGGAAACCCGCGAAGTTGTATTGCCTGATGGTTCTACCGTTACCCTCAATAGCAATACCTACCTTAGTTATCGTAATGACCTTGATGAAGCAGATATAAGAGCTATTCGCTTGGAAGGGGAGGCTTTCTTTGATGTTGACCGTCGCCCCGAACAGCCTTTCGTTATTCACACCACCAATGCTGAAGTAAAGGTGCTGGGAACGAGCTTCAATGTTCGTGAAATACCCGGGCAGACACGTACGGAAGTAGAAGTGGCTACCGGTAAAGTCGCTGTGAAAAGCTTGACGGATAAAAGCCAGGAAGTTGTGCTTGTAGCTGAGCAAGCCGTGGTTTTGGAAAACAGCACATTGTCTACCTATACGACTGCCGACCGGCCTTTTTACGGCGTAAACTGGCGTATGGGGCAGTTGAGTTTCAAAAATACACAACTAGAAGAAGCTTTACTACAAATCGAGCGCGCCTATCAAGTAGACCTTGTCTGGCAATCCGCAGCGATTCAGAATTGCGAGATTACAGGTAATTGGCAAGAAGAAAACTTCTCAACTGTTGTAAGCATCCTAGAAGGTCTCACCGGTCTTTCTATTAATGATGTTGGAGGCAACAAGTATGAGCTAAGCGGTAGTTGCGACTAAAGCCCAAGTAAATCTTGGTGTTTTAAACCACGCTTTTCGTTTGCTAGACAGGTTTTGTATCTATTTCCTGTTTTTCGAAAACCTAGTAATGCGTACTCATTAATCTTCCAAAAGCCAGCGAGGCCTTTGGAAGATTTTTGTATTAGCTAGTACGTAAGTCACAGATTGGTGATATTTTTTTACACCATTCTATATAGCCTTTGGCGCTCTGCCACCGGCGACTTATCTTTGGATAGTGTTGTATTTTACAGCAGAGGACTTATCCAGATGAAAAAAAGCTTAATAATTCTTTTGGTATTTGGCTGTTGCGTGTACTCCCTTAAGGCCCAAGAAGTGCTGAATAAGAGAGTGAACCTGCAAATAAAGGAACAACCTTTTGAGGTTGCCCTCTATCAGTTGATTGACCAAGAGGAAATAAAGCTTAGTTTTCGCAATGATATCCTTCCTGAAGGACTCTTTTCCTTTGATTTTCAGCAACAACGACTTCGGATAGTTCTACCTACCATATTGGAAGGGACAAACTTAGGGTATCGCCTCATTGGCGAACAAATACTACTAATTCCCTTAGCTCCTAGCCAAGTAGATACATATTATACCATTAGTGGTTATATCACTGACCGAGAAACCAATGAACACCTTATTGGTGCCAATGTTTACGATCGCTATTCCCAAAGAGGAACCGTAAGTAATGAATATGGCTTTTTTAGTCTCCAATTGCCAGGAGGTCCTGCGCAGCTTCGGCTTTCCTACCTTGGATATGAGAGTTTTGAAGAACCTTTGAATATTACAAATAACACGGTGCTGAATAAAGCCTTGCAAGGCAGTATTACCTTGAATGAGGTAGTGGTATATCCTCGTGATACTTCGGCAAACCCTATTGCCGGACTGGCTACAGGCCAATTGATAGGCTTGCGAGAAACCCAAATGCTGCCCAGCTTGGTTGGCGAACAGGATGTAATTCGTACGGCTTTTCTTTTGCCTGGGGTCACAACAGGTGCTGATGGTGCCGAAGGCCTGCAAATCAGAGGTGGTGATGCTGGTCAAAACCTGGTGTTATTAGATGGCGTCCCGGTGTACTATGTGAACCATGCGATTGGCTTATTTTCTATTTTCAATAGCGATGCAGTAAGGTCAGCTCAGTTATTGAGGGCCGGTTTCCCTGCCCGCTACGGTGGTCGCCTTTCCAGTGTACTTGATATCCGGATGAAAGAAGGCAATCAACAGGCCCTGTCAGGTAAGGCATCCACAGGTTTATTGACCTCCCGTTTTACGCTTGAAGGACCAATCATTAAAGAGCGATCTTCCTTTCTGCTTTCCGGTCGCTGGTCTTTTGTTCATCTTTTATTAAAAGAGCAATCACGTAAATTTAAAGAATCAAAAGGTGATGATGGTGCCACTGATTATCGCTTTTATGATATCAACGCCAAATATAATCACACTTTTTCTGACCGTAACCGGGTGTTTTTAAGCCTTTATCGAGGGCGTGATAATTATGATGACCTTACTACGAACTCAAGTGTGTTAAGCTTGACAAGCCAGGGCGGTGAACCGCTGAATTATGATATCGACAAATCTTATGGCGAAGGCTTTAGCTGGACAAATACGGTAGGCAGTTTTCGTTGGAATCACCTGTTTTCTGACCAACTTTTTGCCAATTTTAGTTTAACCTACAGCGGTCTTGATCAAGAGTCTTTCTATAACCTTGAAGAACTTTCTTTTGAACCTTCGATCAACCAAAGGGACTCGCTGTTGATCAAGGGCCTCTTTCGTTCTGGTATACAAGATTTGGGACTAAAAGCCGATTGGCAATTGATCGTGAGTCCACGGCAAGAATTTCGTTTTGGTATAGGAGCCAATCGCCGGATTTTCAAACCTGGGGCTTTGATTGTTGATTTGCCGGTTATTAGAGAAGAGCCCTTTGCCAACAATACCATTAATACAACAGAACTGAGTACCTACCTGGAAGGCAAAGGTAAGTTTAGCAGCGACTGGGAGTGGAATGCCGGCGCACATCTTGCGTGGTGGTACGTACGATCTAGAGGGCATCTTTCGGTGCAACCCCGGATGAGTGTAAATTATTTTCCCGACCAGCGCTGGACATTAAGTGCCTCCTTGAGTAGAATGGTGCAAAATCTACACTTTCTCAGAAATACAACAGTGAATTTGCCTACTGAAATATGGGTGCCAAGTACCGATAAGATAAGACCTTCCGAAGCGTGGATGTCGAACCTGGGATATCAGTATAAGATTAGCCCCTTTTGGGAATTACAAGGCGATGTGTATTATAAAAAGATGAATAGAATCCTTTCTTTTCTTGAAGGAGTAGAAGGGTTTGAAGACTGGGAAGACAATGTAGTTGCCGGTGAAGGAGAAGCATATGGGGCCGAATGGCAATTGCGAAAAGTAAAAGGGAAATTGACAGGGTGGGTGAGTTATACACTGTCAAAATCTGAGCGTCAGTTTGAGGAATTGAACCTTGGTAGGGTCTATCCTTTTCGTTATGATCGACGACACAATTTTCAGTTAGCGGCTATTTATCAGATTTCACCAGCGTGCTATTTTTCTGCTAATTGGGGGTATGCCTCGGGGTTTGCGATCACGCTGCCACTCGTGAAATTTGCCTCTATTGTCCCAGGGGAGATAACCCCTCCTTATCCTATTGCGATAGACCCGGAAAGAAAGAACAATATCAGAATGCCAGCTTATCACCGCTTGGATGTTAATGTCCACTTTGAATGGAACCGACAAAAGCGCTACCGGCACGAACTAAACCTCGGGATTTATAACCTTTATAACCGAAATAACCCACTCTATTACGATGTCCGCCGTTCTTTAGTCAACCAACAGAACACGCCAAGTACGCAGTACGATTTTGTAGAGGTTCAATTGGCGCCAATATTACCCTCTATAAGTTATAAGATCAGCTTTTGATTATCGTCTGCATAAGTTATAACCTAAAAGGTTTGAATTGGTTTATTTGAAAAACTGTATATTTGAAGGGTTAAAAATAGCGAATGTCCATTTTTCGTCAAATATTACCTTTTGGTTTTTTGGTATTCCTCTGTATGGGGGCCACCTGTGAACGCACGGTAGACTTGGACATCGACGAACCACCACCAAGGTTAGTGGTCAACAGTAGCTTTACCTTAGGAGAGTTGGTTAAGGTTTCAGTAGCTAAAAGTCAAAGTATCCTAGACAATAGTTTGCCCGAATATTTAGCTGATGCTAATGTTACCCTTTATAAAGGAGATAAGTTTATTGAAAAACTGACCTTATACGTTGATCCTGCCCCACGGATTGCGCCCTATTATATAACCCAGTCTTTTACGCCGGAAGCAGCTACCACTTATACCATTCGGGTAGAGGCTTTGGGTTTTGAAGCTATTGAGGCGCATAGTTTTATCCCAGAGCCGGTGTCTCTTTCAACCTTACAAGTCTCTAATTTTAATGAAGAAGAAGGGAGCGGGCCATTCAATATGCGCTACAGCTATCAGATAGATTTGAACTTTGAAGACCCCCGTGAAGAAGATAACTACTATCATTTGAACATTTTTCAGGAAATTCTGAATGTCACGATAGTAGGAGCAGATACGCTTATTGATGGTCGATATTTGAAACGTATTGATCTCATGCAGGATAACCCCAAGGTTATCTCCGATGCCATGATTGGTGGCTTATTACTGAAAAATAACCCTAGTGAAGAAGGTTTTCGATTTCAGGTTGACCTGGAAATTGTTCCTGATTTTGAGGCTTTGGGCCAAATATATGTGGAGCTGCGCACTGTTTCAGAAGAATACTATCTCTATTATTCTACTTTTAGTCGCCAGCAAAATCAGTCTGATGGCCCCTTCAATGACCCAATCGTAATCTTTAACAATGTTGAGAATGGGCATGGTTATTTCGCTGGATATAACTTTACACAGGATTCGGTGAGTCTCAGTTTTTAAATAGCATATCTATCCTCGGTTATTACACCTCTTTTATCCAATTACTTAGTATCTTTGCGGCTTTAAAGTCAAAATGTTTCCTTTTGGGGCAATTTTTATTTGCACCTGAGTATAGGTACAAAAAGGTCATAGAATCAAATGTTTAGTAGCGGTAGAATAATTTATCTGGCCAATACTTAGCGTATTAATCACTCTTCATGACAGAAGCGGAAAAAGAACTTGAGGGGGTCCGGATGTTGGGGCTTAAACTTCCAACAGATCCTCGTTGGGTGAACTTGGCAGAGATGGACTTGGGCGAGATTCTTACTGATCATGCTTATTGCGAACAAAAAGCAGCGACCAGCTGTATTTCGCTTATTCAGGCTTATCCGGAAAGAGAGGAGCTTGTGCGCGAATTGGCACCTATTGTGACGGAAGAGTGGGGGCATTTTCGTTCTGTATTACGAGAAATGGATAAACGCCAATTGAAGTTAGGGCGCCAGCGTAAAGATGAGTACGTTAATAAGCTTTTGGCTTTTCAAAAGAAAGGAGGCTCTCGCGATGATAAGTTATTGGAAAAGCTGCTGGTTTTTGCCTTGATTGAGGCACGATCCTGCGAACGATTCCGTTTGATGAGTTTACATATTTCAGATGAGGACTTAAAGGATTTCTATCATCGCTTCATGATTTCTGAAGCAGGTCATTATCGCTTGTTTATTGATTTGGCTAGAAAGTATTTTGGTGAAGAAAGGGCTAATGCCCGCTGGCAGGAATACCTTACCAAAGAAGCTGAAATCATGGAGGAATTAGACCTTCGAGGGGACCGGATGCACTAAGAGTTAGGAACAGCACGAAAATAAATAGCGATTTCGCTTCGCGTCTACATACGTGGTTGTTTTTCATAATGGTTGAATAAACGGTTCATTTTAAGTGTTTTAACTATTTGAAAAACTTAAAAAACCTCGAAGAAGCAGCGAAGCTAAATCGCGTTTTATTTTCTGCGCAATACTTAAGGTCTTACAGATTAACAAAAACTTACTTCATAATAATTCTTTTAATGAAACAATTAATTTTTCTTTTTAGTATCCTCGCACTAGTGTCATCTTGTGGCGGCGGTGGTGGTATGAAAGGTACCAGCAATCTTGAAACAGAGATGGATAGTATCTCCTACTCCGTAGGACGCTTCTTTACCGGCCAGTTCCAAGATTTAGGAATGGATGTTAACGCAGCCGAGTTGGGCCAAGGTTTGGAAGATGTAGCAATGGACGCAGCAACCATTTCGGAAGAAGACGGCCTTGCTATGATGAATACTTTTCAGCAGACGTTGATGATGCGTCAGGGGGCTCCATTTACAGACGAAGACCCCGCTCCTTTTTCTGTAGATTCTATCTCTTATGTTATCGGTGCTGATTTTGCCCGCAACATGAAAGAGTTTGGTATTAGCCTTAGTAGTAATGCCTTCTTTCAGGGTGCTAAAGATCAACTGGATGATGCAGAAAGTATGGTAGGTGACAAGGAAGATGCATTGATGCAAAGTCTTACCGATGTCATCACTAAGCAGCAAGAAGCTGAAGCTAAAGTTGCTGCGGAAGCGTCTATTGCAGAAGGAATCGCCTTTATTGAAGAAAAAGCTGCCGAAGCTGATGTGATGAGTACGCCAACCGGGCTTCACTATAAAGTGATCAAAGAAGGTACGGGCAAAATGCCTACGGCAACAGATCGGGTATCGGTACACTACCATGGTATGCTTATCGACGGAACAGTATTTGACAGTTCTGTTAATCGTGGCGAACCTGCCGAGTTCGGTTTGAACGAAGTAATTGCTGGTTGGACCGAAGGTGTAGCACTGATGAAAGAAGGTGCTAAGTACCAGTTTTATATTCCTTATGATTTAGCTTATGGCCTACAAGGTTCTCCAGCTATCCCTGGTGGTTCTACGCTCATTTTTGACGTAGAATTACTGGAAGTTAAATAGCAGCTGGTCTGTTTTTTGATTTCAGTACCGTCCCAAATTTTACCCAATGGTAGAATTTGGGACGTTTTTTTTTGCGGAAGCTTGAGAAGCTAAACGTTAGGGAATAGCACGAAAAACAAAATCGTATTTTATTTTCTGCGCAATACTAGATCGTTTTGATAAAAAAAGACCATGAAAAAAACTAAACCTATTGCTTTTCTCTTCTTCGTTTTGTTGCTTGCACTACAAGGTAATACCCAGAATTACCATCTGGATTCCCTGACAACGATGGCAACTTCCGTTCCAGAAAGCTCTGGTTTAATTTACAAAGATGGGCGCTTGGTTACGCACAATGACTCAGGAGATCAACCTAAGCTCTACGAAATCGATACGCTAAATGGCTTTGTACAGAGAGAGGTGTTTGTCAATAACGCAAGTAATGTAGATTGGGAAGACATCACCTCAGATGCAGACCACCTCTACATTGGAGATATAGGTAACAATTATGGTAGTCGGACGAATTTGAAAATTTATAAAATAATGTGGTCCGATTTTTTTGAAAGGGATACGGTTGAAGCCCAGGAAATCACTTATAGCTATGCTGATCAGGTTGATTTTTCAAACAATCAATTTTTTACTCCTTATGATGCAGAAGCACTAGTAGCAATAGGGGATAGTTTGTTCCTTTTTACCAAAGATTGGTCAGCGGCCCGTACCAAGGTATATGCCATGCCCAAAACACCTGGTGCTTATAATTTGATAGCAGTAGATAGCTTTTTTGTGCCGGCTTTAATTACAGGTGTTGATATTGCTCCAAGTGGCAATCAATTATTGTTCTCCGCGTATTCTGGTCAAGAAGCTTTGGTTTTTACGCTGAACGATTTTACAGCGCCTCATTTTTCCGATGGAACACCAACAACATGGCCACTCCCTTTGACGGGCTCTATAAAGTCTGAAGGTATTTGTTGGCGTAATAGCCGCTTTGCCTATGTCAGCACGGAACGGGTTGGTACTCTTCCCGCAGTGCTCTATCGTTTGGATACAGATTTCTCTAGTAAGTTGGGTTTGTTGTATGAACACCCTCTGGTCAAAATATATCCTCAACCGGCCACGGATAAAATAAGGGTAGAAGCAGAGAAAGTTGAAAGCCTTCAACTATTTAGTGCAAATGGAGCATTGGTCCTCCAAACGGGAAAAACTTACCTAGAGGTAAGCCATTTACCCGAAGGCATTTATTCTCTTGTTATCTTAATTGAGAGGCAAAGTTTTGCAAAACAGGTGATTATCGCCAGATGATCGTTGAGGTTTGTTTTAACGACCGTTGAACAGCTCCTTAGAAACCTTTAGGTCCAAAGATGCCTGACCCTACTAGCAAAACCAACAAACCATCTAACCAACAACCTTCAAATATCAATCCCCCAAACACTGAAACTGCCGCTGGAAAAAATCCATTTGATGGATAGGGTATTCTTCAAAGCCACTGCTCCAGAAGACGCGTAAAAGGTCTACCTCGCTGGTTTTCAATAAGCCAATGTAGCTGCGGTCGATGGGGTAGTAGACCGAATAAGTAAGCTCTTTTTTTACAGTGTTGTATTGGCCTCTGTCCATCTTGCCTGACCTTAAGTTAAGAACATCGCCATTGAGAAGCTTGATAGTCAATACACTGTTCTGGTCAATAAAACCATAAGCTTCCTGAGCGTTAGGATAAGCAAAAGTGAAGTTGAGGGTGAGGTATCGGAAACCACCAGCACTAGAAATATAGGCTTCGCAAACAAGGTATTCTTTGTCTTGGAGATAAGGCCTTAGCCGCTCATCAGTATAACTGAACAGAAGCTCTGGTTGCAAATCACGACGATAGCGCCCAGTCTCAGCATCCTGCCCGTCGAAAGCATAGCGGCATTCCCGACGTGGAGGGCGAAGCATCAAATCTTCAAAACTACTGGCAGCAGTATTGTTAGTCAATGGAATGAGTTGAGCATAAGATTGATTACTAACACTCCGAATGCGTTGTGAATTTGCTTCTCGCAACCTGTTCTCTCGAACACGTTGATTGAAACTTTCAATAAACCCACCTTTTTTAACGAGTTGATCGTCTTGTTGTGCTGCTCGCTGACTTTCGTTGAGCTGAACTTGACTTTGTTCTAGGGTACGCCTTGCTGCAGCGATTTGCTTTTGTAAAATGCCTCTACGGGCTTCATCCCCGGATGTTGCATTGTAACTGTCCTGTAACCGTTGCAGGTTTTCCTGGGCTTGGGTTAATCGTTGCTGAGCAAGTTCGGCAGCGGTACTGGAGAGCTGAGAACGGCGTTGAGCAATTTTGTAAAGGTCTACCTCATTCACACTCACTTCTCCATCCAAGGGTTCAATGTAACCTTGGAAAACAGGATAGGTGATTAAGCCATCCTCTTCCGTCGGTTCATAGGGGTCACCGTTGAAGTATTCGATCCGCCCGTCCGGGTATACTTTTAGCTTTTCTCCTCTAAAGTTTTCACGAATGACAGCCCCCTGCCCACTACAGACAAAAGGGAAGATCAGAAAAATGATAATGACCAGAAGAAGGTGGCTTTTGGAAAACATTGACATTATTATCGCTTTTGGGGAACCGCTCTGTATTTACTCAACAAAGTTATAAAACTTCCATTGGATTCAATCCTATTGAGTCCAAACGCTTTGAGGAACAAAACCTTGCTTAATATCGCACCCATAAATAACTTATTTTTAGGCCATTTGATCAGTTTCCACACATTCGCTTAAATTTGCAGCGATAGCGTGCAGGATATTTTTTCGTTTAATTGGACTTTCAGCAAAAAAACGAAAGTCTTTTTTACCCAAAATGCCGGTCGTCGGTAGCGTATTATGCTGGATTTCAGTATAGGTTTTATGAAGGTTAGTGTTTGGGATATACTGGATATCGGTATTGTAGCCTACCTATTGTACCAACTCTACAAGCTGCTCCGTGGCAGTATCGCATTCAATATCTTTGTAGGTCTGCTCTTGTTATACATCAGTTGGTTTGTTGTAAACCAATTGAATATGGACCTACTATCCAGTATTCTGGATCAGTTTGTGAAGGTAGGTATCATTATTCTCATCATCATTTTTCAGCCCGAGGTGAGACGATTTTTGCTTTTGTTGGGCAACACCACCTTACGGCAGCGATCAAACTTTTTGGACCGTTTTCTGGATCGTAATGCCATGAGTAGTTCCGCCGAGGCACATCGTGCTGCCCAGGAGGCACTGTCTGAGGCCATTCTTAGAATGAGTAGAAGAAGAGTAGGGGCACTGATTGTTTTTTGTCAAAACTTCAACCTGCAAGGTATAGTCAGCGGCGGCGTAGAGCTGGATGCAAAAATTTCGCAGGCAATTATAGAAAGCATTTTTGCCAAAGAAAGCCCCCTTCACGATGGAGCCGTACTGATAGACAACCTGAAAATCTTGTGTGCAAGTGCGATCTTGCCTGTTAGCGAGCAAACCAATTTGCCCAAAAGCGTCGGCTTGCGGCACCGGGCTGCTGTAGGACTCACCGAACGCTCTAATGTTGTAGCCTTGGTGGTTTCGGAAGAAACCGGCGCAATCAGTTTTGCCAAAGGTGATAAACTCGAACGTAAGATCAAAGAATAGCGCTTGATGAAGATTTTACAGGAATATGTTTGAACAATAGCGACTTTTTTCGTGTAGCTAGTCGCAAAATTATATATTTGCCCTCAGCCGATTTAAAACCGAAGCAAATTTACATGCAAGCAGCACAACAATACATCAAAGATAATCAGGATCGTTTCTTAAATGAATTACTCGACTTGTTGAGAATTCCCAGCGTCAGCGCTGATCCTGCCTACAAAGAAGATGTTCAGCGTACCGCCGCCTCTGTGGCAGATCACTTGCAAAAAGCAGGTGCTGATAATGTAGAGATCATCCCCACTGCGGGCCACCCTATTGTTTACGGTGAAAAAACCATTGATGCTACGCTTCCTACAGTAATGGTTTACGGTCATTACGACGTTCAACCAGCCGATCCTATCGATTTGTGGGACAGTGGCCCCTTTGATCCTGTAGTGAAAAAGACGGAAGCGCATCCTCAAGGTGCAATTTACGCCCGTGGTTCTTGTGATGACAAAGGACAGATGTTTATGCACGTCAAAGCTTTTGAGGCAATGATGGCAACCAACTCTCTCCCTTGTAACATCAAATTTATGATTGAGGGTGAGGAAGAAGTAGGCTCTGAGCATTTAGGCCATTTCCTCGAAACACACAAGGAAAAACTTTCTTGCGATGTTATTCTGATTTCAGATACAAGTATCATTGATAACGACACGCCTAGCATTACTACCGGATTACGTGGCCTTAGCTACGTAGAGGTAGAAGTAGTAGGCCCTAATCGCGACCTGCACTCTGGTGTTTATGGTGGCGCTGTAGGTAACCCGATCAACGTTCTCTGCGAGATGATTGCAGGAATGATGGACGAGAACAAGCACATCACTATTCCCGGCTTTTATGATGATGTAGAAGTTGTTTCTACAGAAGAGCGGGTAGAAATGAATAAAGCTCCCTTTAACCTGGAGCATTACCAAAAAGATTTGGGTATTAATGCGGTACGCGGAGAAGAAGGCTACACCACGGCCGAGCGTACCAGCATTCGCCCAACGCTTGATGTAAACGGTATCTGGGGCGGCTACATTGGCGAAGGGGCCAAGACTGTACTGCCTAGCAAGGCTTTTGCAAAAATTAGTATGCGCCTGGTGCCCAATCAATCACCAGATAAGATCACCGAACTCTTTAAAGCTTATTTCGAGAGCATTGCTCCTGCTGAAGTAAAAGTAGTAGTAAGGCCGCATCACGGTGGTGAACCTGTCGTTACACCTACAGATACGCCCGAATACCTGGCTGCTCATCAAGCTATGGAAAAGACCTTTGGCAAAGCTCCTATCCCCAAGCGTGAGGGTGGAAGTATTCCAATTGTTGCCCTATTCGAGTCGGTACTTGGCGTAAAGAGTGTCCTCATGGGCTTTGGTTTGGATAGCGACGCTATCCACTCACCCAATGAGCACTATGGTCTCTTCAATTATTACAAAGGCATCGAAACGATTCCTTATTACTACCAGTATTACACGGCTTTGAAGTCGTAAGATTTATACAGCTTTATAAGGAAAAGGTCTATTGCTATCTATTAGCAGTAGACCTTTTTTGATTAGGTAACCAATCCTCCCAAGTCTTCAATAACCCTATCAGGGTTTACTCCCCAAGGATCAAAAACAGCCTGCGCGTCGCGCTGTACCCAAATGGCTTGCATACCTGCCGCTTTGGCGCCTAGTACATCAAAAGAATTCCCCGATACCAATGCACATGCAGAAATCGATGTTTGAGCCATTTCCGCAAAATATTGATACACCACAGGACTAGGCTTGAAAACCTGGGTAGCTTCCACACTTACCACACCATCAAAATAGGAGAGAAGTTGTGCTTGTTCCAGCAATGCACTCACAATGGATTTTGGCCCGTTTGAAAACGCAAAAAGCTTTTGTGCTCCGCCCGCAAGTGCTTTGATAGCCGCTAAGGCATCTGGGAAAGCGGGGAGGTCTTGGTAGCTGTCTAGCAAGATTTCGTATTCACTTTCCGTCAAACGGATCTTATGAACAGCCAGTGCATAATTCAGCGCTTCTGCCGTCACTAAAGGAAAGGGCATGTACTGTTGCATCAACCCATGTCGAAAAGAATACTCCAATTGCTTGCTCCGCCAAGTGGCACTGACCTGCTCTGCTTGATCACCGGTTATCTGTCGCAAAGATCTCAGTACACCATCGGTGTCGATGAGTGTCCCGTAAACATCAAAAGCATAGGTTTGTATAGGCATGAACCAGGAATATGTTTTGTGAAAATCGGGAATAACCCTTACACCTTTATACTTGTTAAAACCCCTACACCCTTACTTTCGCTTAGGTACCCATGCCCAGCATACTTCACAAAGTACGGGTTCCTCGCCGCTTTCATCGGTAACTTTTACTTGAATGATGACGTCTCCCTTTTCTGTAGTCATAATATGCTGCTGCTGTTCTTTATTGAGGGTGGCTTCGGCTTGCATCCGGCCCTGTGAGCGACGGACGAACTTGGTGTTCATAGACTTTAGCAGTGGGATTTTGTCATCAGGGACATTCATGCCTAGCACCATACCGGTGGCTGTTTCTGCCAATAACATCATGGCTGCGGCATGAATTTGCCCAATATGGTTGCGCACTTTGGGGCGATTTTTCATACTGACGACGACCTTGTCTCGGCTCATCAAGTCATACGATATTCCGGCGGTACCCGTAAATTTTACAATTCGCCCAACAGCAAAGGAAAGCAGCCAGCTTGGATAAACTTTGAGTTTGTTGACCGTACGTTCTAATCGATTCATCTATATTAATTTGCGCAATACTAAGTTATGAATTAAGGTAATACCTGCTCAACACTTCTTCCGCAGGTTTGCTGTATGGAGTGTAGCCTCGGCCTCTGTTTTCATTGTGGTCAAGGTCACAAGACCATTTCCACCAGAAGAAGCCTAATAGCCAATTTTGACCTTCACAAGCGGCTAGCATGGCATTGTATGACCTTGCCTGTGCTTCGTCATCAATGGCGCGGTCGCCGGCTTCCTCATGAGGCTGCTGCCAGGGGGATGTAGCACTGCGATAGCCGATTTCTGTGAGCCACACCGGGCGACCGACTCGTTTGGATATGGCTTCCATTTTCTCGACGACCCTTTCTGCTCCTTTCATCAAATCGCTGTCCGTAGCGGTAGCACCTTTATGAAGAGGGTAGTAACAATTGATACCAATGAAATCAAAGACTTCCCAAAAACTCAGTTCTTCACATTCTTCACCCCAATTGGCAGCATAGGTGAGAGAGCCATTGTAGACCTTTCGAATAGCTTGAACAAGTTTACGCCATTCATCAGGTTTTTTTAGGGTAGTGTAGCGGAGTTCGGTGCCAATGCAATAGGCATCAAAACCATACATTTCTGCCAATAATGCATAGTGTAAGGCCCATCTGCCGTAGTTGGTGAAAAAGATTTGCCAATCCCGGTCATTGTCAAAAGTAACATCTCCGGGCCAGCTTCCTCCGCCCAGCCAGACTTGAGGTTTGAGCAAAGTGAATTGGCCGAGTGATTTTGCCGAAAGGTGGGCAAACAATACCGCCTCGTCATTCTCTGAACCTGCATGCTGAGATACCGGAATAGGGTCTGGTCGGTGAGCATCAGACATATAGCTATATGGAACAACGGCAACGGCTTCAATACCAACCTGCTTCATCACCGTAAGCGACTGGCGAGCTCGGGAACTACCATAACCATTATAAATTCGATAGCCTTCGTGAGCGAGTGTAAACCCATTCAAACGTTGGTCAGGAACGGCTTGCTTGGCGACAGATCGGAGCGGATAGTTGTGCTTGATCCACTTGATCCAGTTGTTGTACATTTTGCTTTGGGGAGGCGGTGTACCTTTTCGATATTCGATCAAAAAAGCAGCCTTGCCGAGGGTTTTCAGGCGATAGTCCACCCATGCTGCCGCCGCTAGTTGACCGATAAGGGGAGCGAGACTTTGTCGGTTGTTTTCATCAAAAAGTAATTCCGCAGAAGGCATTGCGCCTGCTTCTGCCAGTGATCTAACCCAGCTGCGCCAGCTATCTCCTCTGATGTTGTCAATCCATTGAAGAGATAGTCCTTCTTCATACAATGGATAAAGCGGTTGTCCCAATGCTTCTCTTAGCCATGGGCGGTATTGTACACCCCATTCTTGCCCCTGGAAGTTATCATTGATGACCAAATGCGTAACCGTTTCATTGTCTGCAAGGTTAGCTTGCTTCATTGATTTGGTTCGGAGCGCCTTGCGTTCTACGCTGGGGTAAAGTTTAATACTTAGTGGGAGCAGAGAAGCAACGTCTGTAAATTCCTGGATAGCTAACTGTGCGGCATCCAATTCTTTGAGCCATTCCGAAGAAGGGGCTTCTGCACCGTCGTAAGCTTGGATATTAGCGCTATTCGTTACCCAGCTGTCTTCTGGGGTAGGCGGAAATTCAAAATGAATTTGTTTGTCCATTACCCAAGTACTGTCGTTGAAGTAACCTTGCTGTAGAATATGCCCGGATCGTTGTGCTTCGTAACCCCAAGCAGACCATAGAAAAGAGCGTATTCCTCGACTTAACCGTTCCTTCAGATGAGTTTGAATAATGGTGTCTTCTTTGGCCCAGATCAGGTGCATGGGTAAAGTATCTTGCCAGTAGCTGGGTAAATACGTGAGTTGCAATAAATCCTCTTGCTGGTCTAGTTTTGTTGCTCCTAATTGGGCATAAGTACTGTCAAATTGAAGAGCTGGTAAAGTGTTTAAATGTTTCCTTAACGTAAATGGAAGGTCTTTGCCAATAATCATCAAAGGATAGTTATGTAATAGACTGTCTGGCGCATTTTCGTAAGCAAATACTTTTAACTCAATTCCACGAAATGTTTTTTCATCTAACGGTCGGAGTATTTCTTCATAAGTCTGTTGCTCCTCTTTCGTTTCTGCTAGATAGACAATTAGCCATGCACCGCTATTCCAGGCTGCTCGCTGCAACTGCTGGCGATGTGGTAAAGGATCTGAATCAGGAGGGCTGGTGGCTGGCTGCAGCCAACGTTGCCCTAAGAACAAGGAGGTTACTAACGCAATAAGGCCTATTAATAGACGAAACATGGAGCTTTTTTTGATCAATGGAGGATGTTCTGATAAATATAACACCCTTTAGTTGGACTTTCGCATTTTGCAGAAAGCAGTAGGAAGATTTACAATGGATATTGAAACGGTGTAAATTAGCTACGCTGTTCCTTCGGGGGCGTCTGATCCGTTAAACCTGTGTTCTATCAAGAGAATGTTGTTCTTGACAAACGACGAGCCAATAGTCAAAAATAAGTCCCTTTTTCCAGGTAAGCTCCTGCGTGATTTGCCATCCTCTGTCATTCAAGGCCTTGCGATAATCCTCTCGGTCGTGTTGGTGAGGATGGAGCACATCGCCGGGGAGTAGCCTAAATAAGAGTTTTAGAAATTGATTACGGTGCACATCAATTCCGAGAACAAGTGTACCATCAGTCTTGGTAAGTTTGCTTATTTTATCAAGGCCCTGATCCCAATTTGCTACGTGGTTGATGGCATTAAGGCAAAAGGTAGTATCGTAGCGTTTTTCTATTGAATAAGCTTCAATACTAGAGGTGTAGAATTGAACCCAAGGGTAAGTAGCTGGCGAGAAATGTGCCAATTGCCGCTCGTATTGATCCAGAAGAGGGTCTACTGCATCTACCTGATGATCTTGCAATATCATGAAAATGCCGGCAGGGCCACAGCCAGCATCAAGCATTGTTTGCCGATTTGTAAAACTTAGATTTAGGGCAGCTAAAAGGCGCTGCCAGTAGTCTCTTTTTTGTTGGGCATAAGTAGTTACGTCTTGTTTGCGCAGGTAGTTACGCCACCAACGAATTTCTAACCACTGGGCGATTCGCCAGCGGAGCGTAGGCTTACTATTCATAAACACGAAGGTAAGTGACCACAGAGGAATAATGGAATCAAATTCCTATTATAGAAATAGGTGAATTGTTTTTTGCGCAATACTTATTCCCTATCTTTCGCGAACAATAAACGAGGACGAACAATTATGGTTTTCTCCATTGGAACGAAGGTGAGGTTGATCTATACTGGTGATGAAGGTGTAGTGGAGGAGCTATTGGAGCACGGTCTGATTGCCGTACGCCTCAACGATGGTGAAGTGATTCCTGTTGGGGCGGATGCGCTGGAACGTTCTTCAGAAGTAGCAGCTTCACGTGTGAAGGCCAAGTTTGTACCAGGAAAGAAAAAGGTAGAGTCACTTCCGTTGCAGCCCTTACCTATTGATAACCAGTATACTGTGCTTAAGCCGCAAGGCCTGCAGCTGGCTTTCGATCCCGTCTTTCGGGCCGATGGAAGCACCGATTATTACCGTATTTATCTCATCAATGATACCCAGCTTAATTTTTTGTACCAACTAGGCCTGCATTTGGATAAAAGAGGTGTTTGGAATACCCAAGGCCGACTAGGACCCCGTACGATGATCGAAGCGGGTAGCCTCCAATACAGTGAACTCAACAATAGTGCCGAAGTACATATTGAAAATTGGCGATTACTGCCCGATGGCAAAGGGACAGGTGGGAAGCTCACGCGTATCCTCAAGTTGAAGCCCACACAGTTCTTTAAAAAAATCACTACGGCTCCTTACCTTAATCGGCAGGTTTATCTGTATCAATTGTTTACACCAAAGGAGATGACCGAGAAGCAAGCGTCTCCCAAACAGTTGCCTCCTAAAGAGTCTTTAAAGGATTATACCTCGCGGGAAACGCAAAACAAATCAGGTGGTTCGCAGTGGTTTAATCTTCAGGAGATGCCCCACGAGGTATGGGAGATGGCAGCGTTTAAAAACGAAATTGATCTTCACATTCAAAGTCTCGTTGATGACCCGGCAGCAGTGCCACGTAAGCAAATACTGAGTACACAGCTCTATCATTTTGAGCGTTTCATGCAGGATGCTATCCGTATTGGTGTAGATCGCGTTTTTGTTATCCACGGGATTGGTGAAGGAAAACTACGAGAGGCAGTGGAGACACGACTGCGAGCCATGTCGGAGGTAAAGTCATTTAAGAATGAATACCATGCCCGGTACGGCTACGGCGCCACCGAGGTTCTCTTTTAGCCCTCCTTAGGGATGAGGAAATAAATAATCTACGTAAAAGACGTAGCAAATTTTTCTTTAAATAAGTCAGGTTTTTCGCAGCATAGCTGGCTACGCAAGGAAAACCTGATGATGAATAAAGGGAAATTTTGTAGGAAGGTGTGTAGATTATTTTTTGCGAACTCCCTAAACTACCGAATTATCACTTCCCTCTGTCAGTGCTTTAAATGTAGCTTCGTAATCAGGGTGGTTGGTACCCAGCCAGCGGTCCCACCAGTTGAAGTAAAGACTGTAGTTTCCTTTTGAATAATGGTGGTGCATATTGTGATGTGTAGAAGTGTTTAGCCACTTTAGCATTGGATGGTCTAGCCAGCCAGCAGGAAACAATTCGAAACCAAGATGGCCAACGACGTTCCAGGTAAGGGACCAAGTAGCAAAAGCAAAAAGTACAATAGGGTGCAGCGGCATTAAAATTACTAATACGGGAATGATCGCTATTTCAACTAGTGCTTCCAGTGGATGAAAAGCCAGGCTCGCCCAAGGTGTTGGGTTGTTGGAGCGATGGTGTACCAAGTGCAACAACTTGAATAAACGCGGGTGATGCATCAAGCGATGCATCCAGTAGAAATAAGTATCGTGGACAACGATGAGCACCAAAAAGCTGAAGACCAGATAGAGCGCCCCGTATTCAGAAGTATCCGTATATACCTGCGACCATCCTGCTAGTTTAAGTCCGTAAATCCCCAGACCTACTAGTGCAAATATAGCTGCCGAAAGTAACGAGTGACCTATTTCATGACGAACTGCGTACCAACTGGGGAGTCGCTGCTGTATTTTTCTATGGATAAACCGCCGCCGCTTCCAACTGTAAAAAATAAGGTAGCCAAACCCAGCCATAATTGCGTAACGGAAAAAGATGAAAAAAGCGCTGATTAATGCTCCTGTTAGCCAGCCAAATTGATCGATTAGGATATGCATGAGAGGGGATATTTGTAAGGTGAAAGAGGGGAGCCAGTTTTGGGATCTTACTGGCTCCCAGAGGGAAGATTAAAACAAGTCTACGGTATAGGTATTGCCGTTGAAGATGATGTTAGCCTGGCCATCACCAAGGAATACAACCGTTCCTGTTTGGGAAAAGCTGGTTGTATTGTTTATGTTACCATTCAAGGTAAATGTTGCTATGCCGCTGACGATTTGCTTCTCACCTTTGTCTATATTCAGGTCTTCTATTTCCAGCAAGACGGTTGATGTAAACGCGTGCATTTCGCGGACCTTAGATTCCTGGGTGCCATTGCGTTCATAGCTGCCATTCAAAATGTAGTTGGGCCCAATGAATAAAGATTCCATCAGCCAGTCACTACTAGCTTCGTCTTCGCTTAATAGCCGCTCTGTTTCATAGTCGCCATCCATTTCTCGCCCGTAGAAAATGCTGATAGGAACATTATTGTCATTGCAATTGAGCCCCCATGTTAGTGCGTTCTCGTAAGCACCCGTAATCCAGCTTTCGTTGATGCTAGTAATGAAGGTAGAATCCGACGTTTCACCACAGGCTATCGAGGCAGTACTGGGTTCCAGTTCCTTTTCTGCGACGTAAGCCATTTCTACTGCCTCGGCAGTAGCACCTTCGCTATCGGCGACTAAGGCAACACTAACGATGGCCAAAATTTCTTCGTCTTCAATGGTTGTTGTGTCGGGTTCTTCTTCGTTTTCGTTTTCACAAGAAAAGGAAGTGAAGCCTACAGAAAGTAAAATCATAAAAGTGAAAAGTGACATCCAAGAATTTTTCATAGTTCTGGTTTTTTGATGTTTAAAAATTCCTTTCGGTTGATGTCACAAAAGTGTAGGCACAGGGGCCGGTCTCCAAAACTGTTCAACATTTGGCATAAAAGTTTCAACCAATGGAGAAAAGCGACTTTTATTCATTTCGTTGAAGCGCTGTTACCATTCGTTGAAATGGCTTCGATCCTTACTGTAAAAAATCATTAATTTGGAGCTATGGCTAACGAACAGTACCCAAGAGGCAGCACCAGCAGGTTGCTACGACTATTACACTTGTGTGTATGGCTCTTTATATTTGCGCTCTCCTGGGCAGCCTTTATCAAAATGATGCCTCTGGGCGACAGTTTTTTTAGGGCAGTACTGAATACGGGCTTATTAGCCGTTCTTTTCTATGGTACAGGAATGACCTATAGGTATTATTACGAACGGAGAAAGTATTGGCAATTTGGGACCGGACTAGTTATTGTTTTTGCGGTGGTGACAATAATCCGCTTTTATGTCAATCGTC